>WBUH01000002.1:300000-400733 GCA_008933805.1 Bacteroidota bacterium | reverse complement strand
TGCAACTCGTAATAAATGCCTAAAAATATCAGCAGTATTAATACCCCGCTGGTACCGGGGTGCATCAAAAAGCCCATGATGCCGTCCATAGCAGTGTCCTGCACTTCTACTATATCATATTCTTTTACCCCTGCTTGTTTCAGCATTTCTTCCACCGTCTCGGCTTCGCCGTCGCAAAATCTGTGTTTTATCGCCTCGGTAGTAGTCAGCGTAACAATCTTTCCTGAATCATTCACACCGGGCACCACAATATCCCCGTCAACCATTGCTTGCGCAATATCCGGGTTACGGCCTCTTGCCTCAGCCGTTGCACGCATTTTACTGCGCATATAACTTTGGTACTTATCGGGTACTTTCTCGCCGCTTTCATTCACCACCGTAGCCGCGCCAATAGTAGCACCCTTGCGCATGAATATTTTATTGCAGGCGATAGAAATCAACGCCCCTGCTGAAGCGGCATTGTTTTCAATAAACACATACACGGGTATCTTGCTGTTGAGTATTCGGGTACGTATCGAGTCGGCATCCGATACCAATCCACCGTAGGTATTTAAGTCTAAGATAATCAGGTCGGCCTTCACCCTTTCGGCTTCTTCAAAGGCCCGCATGGTTTTGCGCGTAGCTTTGGGTGCTATCTCCTCGTGTATAGAAAACTTTACAATTTTCAATTTTTTCACAGGCAAAGCGGCACTATCCTGCGCAATAGCCTGCATTGCAAGGAGTAATAGTGTGAAGAAGCAAAGAATACTACGCATATGTTATACAAAATTACGCTTAAAGGCAATATTTTGAGTACCCAACCTGTTAAGTTTGCATACTGTAAACACACTATGAAATCCCTATTACTGTATATAACTATCTTTTTTGCAGGCCTGCAAGCTACTGCTGCAACCCAAAGCGTTGTGAAAGACTCTGTGGGCGTTGCCCTAAAAAATGGTAATTATTTTATTATCCACGAGGTTGCCAAAAGCCAAACCCTGTTCGCACTCAGCAAAGTATATAAAGTAAGTATACAAGAGATTTTAGAAGCTAATCCCGGTATGCCGCCCGCAGTGCAGCAAGGCAAGTTGCTGTATATCCCGCTGAAAAACTTTAAAGCACCCGCTGGACTAAAACTATCTTCTATCAGTGATAAAGGCACTTTGATTTCTGGCGATGGGGAGGATACAGTAGATGCAGATGGCCCCGGACCCATGCCAAAAGAAGAAAAGAAACCCGAACCCAAACCTGCTGAAAAAAAAGTCCCAGCTGTTGAGGAAGAGGAAAAAGAGATAATTGTCCCCCCAACTAAAATTGAACCTGAAACAACAGACAAATACGACTGGAAAAACTACAAAGGCACCGAAGACTTGGTGCATAAGGTAAAAGCAGGTGAAACTTTGTACAAAATAGCCACCTACTACGGGGTTACCGTGCAAGAACTGATGGAACTGAACGGACTTGACAATAGTATTATCTCAAACGGACAGTTATTGGTTATCCGCAAAGCCAAAGCCCAAGAGAAGCCGAAGAAAAACGACCCTGCCCCGAAAGAAACTAAAAAGGAAACTCCCAAAACTGATAAAAAGCAAGACCCCGAACCTACCCCTGAAAGCAATAGCTCTGGCGAGGTACAGGAAACAGGAATGGTGCTGGTGATTGATAAAAGTTTCCCCGACTCGGATAAGAACATTGCTTTGCACACCAAGGCTCCCGTGGGAACCATTATTTTAGTAACCAATCCGGCCAACAACCGCTCGTTGTATGTGCGTGTGGTGGGTAAATTGGAGTCTGACGATACATCCTTGATTATGATGATTTCCCCCGCCGCTGCCAATGAGTTAGGTACTGCGCTTACCGGCAAAGTAAAACTTACCCTCAGCTACGCCCAATAATCTATATTTGCACCCATTGTGCAGGTGTTAGCATTTTTAAAAAACCACTATTTTTTCTTCGGGTGTATACTGGTATGCCTGGGTTTCCCATTGTTTGAGATTACCCCTGCTTTTATGAGCATAGGCACTGTATTGTGTTCAACGGCACTGCTGTTTGACGGCAAGCTGATTGATAATTTAAAGAAACTGCTATCTCCCCCCGTTCTGCTGTTTATTTTGCTTTGGGTTTTGCTTTTAGTAGGAGGCTTATACAGCGAAGACAAAGTAAAATGGTGGTCGATTTGTTCGCGCAAACTTCCGTTGCTGTTGCTACCACTGGGGTTTACATCGGCACGACCGTTAACTAAAAAGCAAGTGTGGTGGGTGTTTTTTGTGTTTAATGCCATTATCACTTTTTTCTCAATAGCCAGTACCATCAACTACCTGCAAAATGCTGCCGCTATTAATGCCAGTATGATTGAATCGAAATCAGTTCCCGTGTGGCCGGTTGGCAATGGTATATCACACATTTACTTTGGGGTATTGATGAGTTTCGGCATTATCAGCTGTTTGTTTTTTGCCTTGAAGGAAACCCAAACGGTAATTTTTTCCCGCGATAGGATTGTTTTCGGAGTGTTAGGGATACTTAATTTTATCATCATCCACATTCTTAGTGCCCGAACAGGGCTGGTGGCTTTGTACGGAGGTTTGGGCATTTTGGCCGTCACCACTGTATGGCAATACCGTCGCAAAAAAATTGTGTGGTTGGCTTTGTTGGCCTTGCCTTTACTGCCAACCGTAGCTTACCTTACCGTACCTACGTTTAAGAATAAGATTATCAATAGCGTACGCGATGTGCAGATAAACCGCGACGGGGGTGATATTAACCACCGCTCGTTTAGTATGCGCTTAGAAGCCTGGAAAACAGGGGGAGGATTGATTGCACAACACCCACTGACTGGTGTAGGCCCCGGTGACATGGATGCCAAAATGGCTGCCCAATACGTACGCAACAATACGGTACTATGGCCTGAAAACCGTGTGATGCCCCATAACCAGTTTATTGAAAATTCGGTGCAAATGGGGCTTATATACGCATTACTATTGTTGGTAGTGGTACTGTGGCCATTTATTAAATTAAAACGTTCTAATACGTTGCAATGGGCTATTGCCGCCATGTTTTTCTTTGCCATGTGCTTCGAGTCAGTATTAGAGCGGCAAATCGGAGTAACCTTATTCCCCTTGGTGTATTTCTTATCGGGGTATTTGCCCAAAAACGAGTAGATTTTTGTTGTTTATCGGTTGATTGTTATCAGTTACCAGTTATGAGTAATTGGTGGAGATTTGTTGTTGGAAGACAAGAATGGGGTTGAAACCCCACGCTGTTACAATTACCGTGTTGGTAAGGACTTAAGTCCTTACCAACACGGTAATCGCAAAAGCAACGGATTTTAATCCGTTGCAAAAGCATCAATCCAACTGATTATTTGCTTTTCAAGCGACTGTGTTTGAAGATAATGTTACCCGCAGCACTCCTTCAACGATGCTCAGGATTATCCTTCGGCAGGTTCAGAAAATCCTCTGTACTTGTGCCTGTCATGCTGACGAAGGAAGCATCTTCGGTAGTCTTTGTTAACAACGTTGCTATGAGGTTCTTCCCTGCGGTCAGAATGACAAGCATAGGGTTGAAACCCTATTCTGTTAAAATTACGAAGGGCATAAGGACTCAAGTCCTTATGCCCTTCGTAATCGAAAAAGCAACGAATTTTAATCCGTTGAAAATATCGTTACAACTCATACCGTTTCACCACCTTTAAAAATACCTCAAAATCTTTGGGGTACGGGGCATCAACGGTAATGGTTTTATCATCGGGGCCAATAAAACTAATGCGGGCAGCGTGCAGCAAAAAGCGTTCAATCATTGGTGTTTCTTCCTCCCACTTGCTGTATTTATAACCCTTTTTAAGCTTTGAAAGATATGGCAGTTTGCCACGGTAGGCAGTATCGCCTGTAATCACCGCATTCTGACTGGCAAGGTGTATGCGTATCTGGTGCATACGTCCCGTAACCGGCTTGCACTCAATCAAACTGAAATTATTGTATAATTCAAGGGTATTAAAATACGTAACAGCCTCCTTACCTTCTTTAAAGTCAATGTTTACGCGGTTACTCTTATCCACCTTTATCGGTAAATCCACCTTTAGCATATCAAAGCGCACCACACCGTCAATCACTGCGTGGTAGGTTTTTTCTACCTCACGGCCTTCAAACTTCATGCTGATATAGCGGTAGGTTTCAGGGTCTTTGGCAATCACCAATGCACCGCTGGTTTCACGGTCAAGTCGGTGGCACAACTGCGCATCTTCGCTATACCGCTTTGCCAAGCGCAGTAAACTTTGCCCCTCCCCGTTCCGCTCATCCAACGAAGGCAAAAACGCAGGCTTATTTACTACAATCAGCCTGTCGTCTTCATACAGTATTATATCTTCAAACTTTACGTGCTTCATTCTTCAATTTTTGATTTACGATTTATTGATTTACAGATTAAAAAATCAGTAAATCAACAAGTCAACCAATCAGTAAACTATTTATTAAACTGCTTCAAACGTATGCGGGTAATTACCTGCTTGGTTTGCTGCGGAAAATCACCGTTCATCATCCAATCGTAATAGGTGGGTTCGCGCTTAAATATCTCGGCCACCAACTTGCCCCTGTGCTTACCAAAGTTAAACACTTCTTCCCCTTTATCATTACGGATGATACGTCCCGCCAAATCCACTAAATTGCTCTGCCCCGACATTTTGTGCAAGGCTTCAATATTTTTCTCCAACTGCTCGTACTTGGTAAGCTGTGCTTTAAACACCTCAAAAGTTGCGCGGGTATCGGCCTCAGCAGTGTGGGCATTGTCCAATTCGCTGTTGCAATAAAAGCGATAGGCTGCAGCAAGATTACGCGGCTCCATCACATGGAAAATACGTTGCACATCAATAAACTTGCGGCTTTCAATATCAAACTCCACCCCTGCCCTAAAAAACTCCTCCACCAACATCGGAAAATCAAAGCGGTTACTATTAAACCCTGCAAAATCACAATTTTCCAAAAAGCGGTTCAAATCGTGTGCAAGCTCTTTAAACGAAGGCTTACCGGCCACATCAGCATCGGTTATCCCGTGAAAGGTGGTAGACTCTGCCGGAATAGGTATTCCGGGGTTTACAATGTGGTGCAGCGTTTCTTCTTTTCCGTCGGGATATACTTTTATAAAGTACAATTCAATAATACGGTCGGTGCTGGTGCTGATGCCCGTTGTTTCCAAATCAAAAAACACAAGCGGGCGTTTAAGGGTTAACTCCATGTATTTGATAGCCTTCGGCTATTCTGTTTTAATTTTTTTGCGAAGATATATACAGTTGCGGGTAGTGTGTTTGCAATATTGAGCCATTTTATACGGCGTCAGTCCAACAAATCAGGCCTGCGTTCTTGGGTTCGTTTCATGCTTTCTTCGTGTCGCCATTCCTCAATTTTTTTATGGTCGCCACTCATTAGTACATCAGGTACTTTTAAGCCCATAAACTCTTCGGGGCGGGTGTACACCGGCGGTGCTAATAATCCATCCTGAAACGAATCACTGAGTGCCGATTCTTCATCGCCTATGGCGCTGGGTATCAGCCTCACAACGGCATCTACCACAATGGCTGCCGCCAATTCTCCCCCAGTAAGTACATAATCGCCTACCGAGAGTTCTTTGGTAATGTATAGCTGCCTGATGCGTTCATCAATGCCTTTGTAATGCCCGCACAGGATGATAAAATTATTTTTTAACGAGAATTGATTGGCTGTTTTTTGGTTAAAAACTTCCCCGTCAGGGCACATAAAAATCACTTCATCGTAGGTGCGCTCACTTTTCAACTGCTCAATACATTTCGCAATAGGTTCAGCCATCATCACCATACCTGCTCCGCCGCCAAAGGCATAATCATCTATCTGGCGGTATTTGTTGGTAGCATAGTCGCGCAGGTTGTGCACGTGTATTTCTACCAAACCTTTCTCTTTTGCCCGCTTCACTATCGAGTAATTAAAGGGACTTTCGAGCAAGCCGGGTACAACGGTAAGGATGTCTATACGCATCAAGAAGTTTTTAGTTTACAGTTTTTAGTTTACAGTTTGAAATGCACCAAAACGGGCGTCTAAAAACTAAAAGCTCTGTTTTTTTTTGAAATTATAAATCAATCAAACCTTCGGGCAGCGTGGTGTGCAGGGTTTGGTTGTCAAAATCAATGTCTTTAATAAACTCATCCACAAAAGGTATCAACACCTCGCGGCCGTTCATCATCATAAACAATAAGGTTTGGGCAGGGGTCTCCATATAATTTTGTATGAAACCCAGTTTGCCCAACTCACTGTCAACAACGGTAAAATCAATCAACGCCGAAGCATTTATGCCCCCATCGTCAACAATCCATTTATCAGGCACCATTACCTCAAGTCCCACCAATTCGCGGGCTGCCTCTTCGGTATCAATATCCTCAAACTTCACAATCAGGCTACTACCGCCATCTTGCCATTGTGTAAAATAAAAAGGGACCGGCTTTTGGTGAATTACCAAAAATACCGGCCCCATATTTTTTTCAGGTTTTTCAACCTCAATGCCCCCGTCAAGGTCAATCCTTACAGCACCTTTGTATCCGTGTAGTTTGCCAATGCGCCCTACCTTGCTACAACTGTGCCCGGGGTACTTCATTGTTCTTAGCTTTCAGTTGTTTCAGCAGTAGCATCTGTGCCTTCTGCTTCAACGTTGGTTTCGCCTTCGGCAGTAGCTTCTTCTGCTGTTTCAGCAGCAGCTTCAACTTCTTCAATTACAGGCGAGTTTTTAGCAGCTATTTTAGCAGCCCTTTCAGCATTTACTTTCGCTTCGCGCTCCATGTCGGCAAGGCGTTTAGTTTGCTTCTCGGTTACTACAGTAGTTACTTTAGTTTCAATTTTGTTGGTTTTCTCATCCAACCACTTTGCAAATTTTTCTTCAACTTGCTCAGCAGTTAATGCACCTTTTTTAACACCGTTCAACAAGTGGTGTTTCATCATTACGCCTTTGTACGATAGAATGGCACGGGCAGTATCGGTGGGTGTAGCACCGTTTTGTACCCATTGCAATGTGCTTTCGAAATTCAGGTCAATAGTAGCGGGGTTAGTGTTTGGATTGTAAATACCCAGCTTTTCGATAAACCTTCCATTCCTAGGAGCACGACTGTCTGCCACAACTATATGGAAAAAAGCGGCTTTTTTGCGTCCGTGACGCTGTAGTCTGATTTTTACTGACATTTTAGTATAAAAATTTAACCGCTGGTTCTCCAATTTCCAACGGGGCTGCAAATGTCTGTCAATTATTTGATTTATACAAGAATTGGGGGCGAAAATTCACGCTTAAACCCGCTGTTTTATTTTTTTATCGGCAGTGTATTAAACCTTTACCGTTTAAAGGTATCCTACCCATAACAGAGCAAATTTAACAACACTTTTAATATTTTAATGCCATGAAAAAGATTCTAGTATTTACCATTGCCGCCCTATTTGCCGTAAGCGGTATGGCACAGGAAAAAAAGAAAGGCAGAAGTGCCGAGCAACGTGCCGAGAAAATCACCAACAAAATGAAGGAAAAACTAAACCTTACTGATGAGCAGGTGGTGAAGATTAAGGCCATTAATTTGGAAGCGGCCCAGCAAAAAGACACCCTGAAAGCTGAAGCCAAAGCCGAACGCAAGGAAAAAGTGAAAGCCATTGAAACCGACCGCGATACTAAAATAAAAGCAGTGCTTACCGAAGAGCAAAAAGCCGAGTATGAAAAGATGAAGGAGAAAGGCAAAGAAAAGGTGAAAAAGCACCGTAAAGACAAGAAAGCGGAAGCTACTGAAGAGGACGATGAATAAATAACATAGTTAAATTATAGTTTGGTGTGGGCCACGAAAGCAATAGCTTTTGTGGCCTTTTGTTTTGTTCCGAAAAAAAGCCGCTTAGTAATCAAACGATTGAGGGTATTATCAGTTTGCTACTTTTACCTTTAGGGTTCTAGGCTAATGAACTCCATATGGGCGAACAAATAAAGGTAGAAATTACAGGGAGTATCAGCAGCCTGAAACAGCAAAACAATACAATTGAGCCTATTTTAGAAACAGTACCCAAATTGTTAAATGATGAAACGAACGTTGTTTATGAACATACGTTGCTGCTACAGCGGGTAATAGACAGTAACGAAGCATTGGGTCTTCACTCGCGCAAATTTGTGCGCCTGTTGGAGGAAGTTTTGTTTTACGACGCCCACCGTGAAAAATTTTTAACACTTAGCCACCGCGAAAAGGATGTGTTGCTGCAAATGGCCTTGGGCAAAAGCAACAAAGAAATTGCTTCGGTTTTGTTTATCACTGTAAATACGGTTGAAACCCACCGCAAAAACATCAAACGAAAATTAGAGGTGACTACCTTTTATGAGATTAATAAATACGCCCGTGCTTTTAACCTAATATAAAAGCCACCGGCAGTGCTGCCGATGGCTTTATCTAATATCACATTATACTATTCTATAATAGCAGTATCAATAATCCAACAGCTATTATAGAGCCCCAAATAATTTTACCTGTTTTGGGTTTGTGTTCTTTCACACTCTCCATAGGTTTGTTGGCATCGTTATTTATTTGGGCATTTACCATAAAACTGGTACTGTCTGATGCTTCAAAAGTTTTCATGTTTTTGTAAGTGGCCGGATATCCCGATAGCTCTATTCGTATTGATGACCACTTTTCAGAAAACAACACCTTACTGTTGGCTTCAATAGAAAACATCGGATGCACTAATAAATCGCAGTTGTTTGCCTTAATTAAATCTACCATAGCCGATTCTTTGGCCTCGTTCACCGTCATATTGTGATACGTTTGGTTTAACTGCACTTTATCTGGTTTCACCGTAAGCTCAGCTACCACAGGCTTTTGTATCACTCCTTGCTTGTTGATATAAATATAATCGTATGATTTTGAACGATAGCTGGCACATGATGATAAGCCAAAAACTACAACTGAAAACAGGATTATTCTTTTTAATAATTTCATAGGGTATTTATTGTACAAGCAAATTTACCTGCCTGTACCCCCTGATAAAATACCCACAATAGGTGATTTTAATACCCCCCGAACCCGCTATCGGGTGCTACTGACTTACTAGGGTTATTTTCGCGAAGTATTAGAGTTTATCCGTTTAAAACCCAGTAACTCATGATAATCAAGAAACTGGTTGCGTACGTAATAAAAAATATGATAGTCGTTTTCGGTATCAAAGTAATTACCCTCAGTAAAGGTAGTTTCGGGTAACTCAGCAGGATTTTGCGGCGTAGTTACGTACATATAATCGTAGAAACCTTGCTTTAACAAGGCTTTACCTTCGTAGGCTTTGTTGGCATGGTTATAGGTCATTTTAAACCGCTCTTGTATGCGCCAATCCGTCAATTCGCCCATTACATACACACTATCGGGCAAAATCACCTCACTTTTCAGGGTAAAATATACCCAAGTATAATCCCCGTCAATATTGCCGTCGTTCCCGTCTTTATTGTCCACTACACGTTTACCGTTGTAATCAATCAAGTTTACATGGCGTTTAAACGCTTTTATTTCATCGGGTATCAAACGGGTATGGTAAGCTCCTTCAAAAAAGTACTTCTTATCCACGTTCATACTGGCAAAACGCAAGCTGCGGGTATCAAAAAACCTAAACTCATTAATACCGCCAAATACGTTTTCCTCTTCGTAGTTGTAAATCAAGTCCTGCCCGTTTACAAACTGGGGCTTAAGGTTAGTAATGGCATTATCCTGCCAGTAGTTTTGCATGATAACCACTCTTGTATCTTGAAAGGGGTTTATCACCAAATAGTTTTTGGTATTGGCCGTAAAATCAACCTCTTGCTTATTAAAACGGTAATCCGGACGTGTAGCTGCTATTGCCGTGCCTGTAATACCTATTTTACTATCCAGTACGTAAAAACGGCGGGTAAGGATTAATTCTCCCTCGTTAAAATTCCTGTATACTTTTAATAAATAATTGCCTGAAAGTTTGGGTTTTATCTTCTCATTAGGAAAACTAAGACGATAGTGAACGTATTTAAAGTAGGTATTGTTGGCGTATTGAAAACTCTCAATATTATCAAACATATTACCCTCAAGGTATTGCATGGGTTGCAAATCGCTGGGAGTCCAATCGCTGTTGCAATGCACAAACGTGTATTGAAAATACTCATTTTCAGTTCCCAATTGGTCAAAAAGCAACATCAACCTGTCATCAGCACCCAAGCCTAATACGGGCATGTGGTCGTTACTGCTTTCCTGAAAAAGCAATACCGTTTGGATATTCTCTTCGTAAATAAAATTCTCGTAGCGAAGGGTTTTATC
Source organism: Bacteroidota bacterium (assembly GCA_008933805.1). Classification (NCBI taxonomy): domain Bacteria; kingdom Pseudomonadati; phylum Bacteroidota; species Bacteroidota bacterium. The sequence goes on along the minus strand of WBUH01000002.1, from coordinate 390,454 downwards.
ATCATCACCCGCCAATGCAAGCATGGCCGGTACAAAACCAAAAATCAGAAGAAACGCTTTTTTTACCCCCATAGGTAATTGTATAGTTATACCTCCGCCCCTAAAGAGCGGAGGCGGTATGTTTTGTTATTCCTCAAACGCAAGCAACTGCTCAAAAATTGCTTCGTACTGTTTATCAGCCGCGGCAATTTGTGTTGTCAGTGCGTTGTACTCTTTCTGCAAGGTAGCCATTTTATCAGCGTTAGAAACATTTTCAGGCTTCGCCATTTCGTTTTCTAACTGCTCTTTTTGCTGGTTCAGTTTAGCCACGTGCGCTTCGGCAGTTGCCAATTCCTTGTTCAGCTTTTTGTGCTCAGCATCCTTGTTCGCATCAGGTTTAGCAACCGTTTCAACCTTTGGCTTGCTTTCAATTTTTACAGCAGGTGCGGCAGGCTTTACTTTTTCTTCGGCCTCACGGCGTTTGCGCCATTCTTCATACTCATCATAAGTACCCACATATTCCTTCAATTCATGGTTTTCAATCCACCAAATTTTGTTGGCTATGTGTGATACAAAGTGCCTATCGTGCGAAACAACCAAAAATGTGCCTTCGTACTGCTGCAATGATTGTATTAAGATGTTGATACTTTGCATATCCAAGTGGTTGGTGGGCTCATCCAGCAACAAAAAGTTGGCTTCGCTTAACAGTGTTTTGGCCAGTGCCACCCTTGCCTTCTCTCCACCCGAAAGTACTTTTATCTTTTTAAACACATCATCGCCTGTAAACAGGAAACAGCCTAATACTGTTCGCAATTCTTGGTCTTTACGGTCACCCGCAAAATGTTGTAATTCTTCTAATATCTCGTAGTTAACATTTAACGATTCTAACTGGTGCTGTGCGTAAAAAGCTTCGCGCACGTTGTACCCTTTTATCGCCTGCCCTTCTACCTTTTCCTGTCCTGCCACAATACGCAACAAGGTCGATTTTCCCCTACCGTTGGCACCTATAAGGGCAATTTTATCGCCTTTTATTATCTGGCCGCTGGTATTGTTTAGTATCAGGTTATCTCCGTAGCGTTTGGTAATGTCTTTTAGTTCCGAAACTACTTTACCCGATTGCTGGGTTACTTTAAACTGAAGGTTTATTTTGGTGTCATCAGTTTGCACCTCATCTACCCGCTCCAGTTTATCCAGTAATTTCTGGCGGCTTTGTGCTGCCGTAGCTTTTGAGGCTTTTGCTTTAAAACGTTCTATAAAACGCTCTTGCTGACGTATGTAATTTTGCTGGTTATCAAAGGCTTTTTGCTGCAAATCATCACGTTCGGCTTTTGTTTCAAGATAATACTCGTAGTTACCGGGGTACACCGTAATTTTTTGAAACGCAACCTCGGCAATTTTATTCACCACTTTATCCAAAAAGTAACGGTCGTGCGATACCACTACCACACTGCCTTCGTAATTTCTCACATATTCTTCCAACCATTCAATAGAAGGTAAATCCAAGTGGTTGGTGGGCTCATCCAATAACAGCAAGTCAGGTTTTTGCAACAGCAGCTTGGCCAGCATAACCCGCATACGCCATCCACCCGAAAATTGCGAAAGCGGCTTTTGCAAATCGGCCGTACTAAAACCCAAACCCTCTAATACTTCCTCGGTTTTATGGTGTATGTTGTACCCGTCAAGACTTTCGTATTCGGTTTGTTTGTTTGATAGCTCCTGCATAATTGCATCGCTATGGTCATCCACCATGCGCTCGTATATATGGGCAATGTCTTTTTCAAGTTCCAATACACGGCTAAATGCCTGCAAAGCCACATTCAAAATGCTCTCGTTACTTTCATAACTCAGCAAATCCTGATTCAAAAACCCGATAGTAACGTCTTTAGGTTTAGAATAGATGCCGCTGGTAAGGCTGTACTCACCCGTCATCACCCTCAGCAACGTTGATTTTCCGGTACCGTTCTTCCCAATCAACCCAAAACGGTCGCCGGGTTTAATATTCCAGTTGGTGTCTTTATATAAATATCGTCCGCCAAAATCGAACGAAAAATTGGTTAAGTCTATCATTTATGCTCTAACGCTCTTTATTCTCTGTTTACTATTAGATGATTATGCAAGCAAGTCTTTCAAATCGTGCCCCATTTTTTGTTTTTTGGTATCTAAATACTTTTGGTTGTGTTGGTTGGGTTTTACCTGCAAAGGCACAGTGTCGGCAATCTCTAAACCGTAACCTATAAGCCCCGCACGTTTAGTGGGGTTATTGGTTATTAGTTTCATTTTGCAAACGCCCAAATCACGCAATATTTGTGCACCCACACCGTAATCGCGTTCGTCCATCTTAAACCCAAGCTGCAAATTAGCCTCCACAGTATCCAATCCCTGCTCTTGCAATTTGTATGCCTTTAGCTTGTTTAGCAGGCCAATACCTCGGCCTTCTTGGTTAATGTACAACACTACACCTTTACCTTCTTTCTCTACAATTTGCATGGCAGCGTGAAGTTGCTCGCCGCAATCGCAACGCATCGAGCCGAAAATATCGCCCGTTACACACGATGAGTGTACGCGTACCAACACGGGTTCGCCTTCTTCCCATGCACCTTTCACAAGGGCAAGATGCTCCTCGCCGGTGTGTACCTGTTTGTAGGCTACTAAATCAAAATCGCCGTAGGCAGTGGGCATACGCACCGAAATTTCGCGTTTTATAAGTGTTTCGGTTTTCAGGCGGTACTCAATCAAATCTTTAATCGAGCATATTTTCAAATCGTGTTTTTGTGCCACTTCCATCAAATCAGGAAGGCGGGCCATGCTTCCGTCCTCGTTCAAAATCTCAACGATACAGCCTGCGGGCTCAAATCCTGCCAAACGGGCAAAATCAATAGCCGCTTCGGTATGACCTGCACGACGTATCACGCCTTCGGTTTTGGCTTTTAAGGGGAAGATGTGTCCGGGACGACCCAATTCATCGGGTTTGGTAGTAGGGTCAACCAAGGCCTGTACGGTTTTAGCACGATCGGAAGCTGAAATCCCTGTGGTGCAGCCTTTACCCAATAAATCTACTGATACGGTAAAGGCAGTTTCGTGGGTAGCTGTGTTGCGCCCTACCATCATATCCAATTGCAAATCGTTGCAACGCTCTTCGGTCAGTGGCACACATATAAGCCCGCGACCTTCGCGAGCCATAAAGTTTATCATTTCGGGGGTAACGTTGCGAGCCGCTGTAAGGAAATCTCCTTCATTTTCGCGGTCTTCATCGTCCACCACTATTATCATTTTACCTTTTCTAATCTCCTCAATACCTTCTTCAATGGTGTTGAGTTTTATCTCGGTTTTCATGCCGCAAAGGTACGGCTTTATAGGGGGATTTACAGGGGGTAGTTTCGTGATTTATATTGCACTGTTTTGCCTACTGATAATTACTATTTCCTACCATGCTGAACGGTAGTGAAGCACCCTCGGTAGTCTGTGTTAACAACGTTGCTATAAGATTCTTCCCTACGATCAGAATGACAAGCATGGGGTTGAAACCCCACGCTGTTAAAATTACCGTGTTGGTAAGGACTTAAGTCCTTGCCAACACGGTAATCGCAAAAGCAACGGATTTTAATCCGTTGTAAAAGCATTACTATAATCAATCATCCAACTGTAGAAGCCTCGCGCGCCAGCTTTCCCACTATTAAGGAGGAACACAAGGGGGTGTCTGCCCGTTATACATCCTCCGCACTCCTTCGGCAGGCTCAGGGAATCATACGCACTTGTCACTGCTGAACGTAGTGAAGCATCTTATCTCGCTTTGTTAACACATTTCAAATAAGATTCTTCCCTGCGGTCAGAATGACAAGCATGGGGTTGAAACCCCACGCTGTCAAAATTACCGTGTTGGTAAGGACTTAAGTCCTTACCAACACGGTAATCGCAAAAGCATTGGATTTTAATCCGTTGCAAAAGCATCAATCCTACTGATTATTGCTTTTCCAAGCGTCAGCTCTTGAGATTGATTTTGCGACGTTAAACTCGATATATACCAATGTGAGAATGATTGCAGACTCTGATAAGAAGTAGATTACCCCAAGCGTAGTAATGCCTGCTAAATTGTAACCAAGAGTTACCCATGTGATTATAGCGTATGTGGCGTTAGCAACACTAATTATCTTAAGCAAAAGTTTGTGCTTATTGTTGGGCGCAAAATAGCTTGTAAGAGAATACAAACAGAAAACAACTGCTATTGCCGATAGGTAGTTTATTATTGTTGGCGGAACGCCGAAGAGTAAAGGATTGGTTTTTACAACGCCTAACAACAAAGCTACGGTAACTGCTGCACCTATACTATCTATAAGCAACAACCGTTGGGGTTTAGCAGAAAATTGCCCGATTAGTTCTTTTAACCCGTTCATACAAAACAGGACATTGTTTGGCAACCAAATGTTGCATAAACACTTTGATGGTAAGTTCTTGAAATTGCTGCTTCGTATCAGAAAATCACCTGTCATTTTTACTACAAATCGAAAAATCTTATGCTGAACGGTAGTGAAGCACCCTCGGTAGTCTGTGTTAACAACGTTGCTATAAGATTCTTCCCTGCGGTCAGAATGACAAGCATGGAGTTGAAACCCCTCGCTGTTAAAATTACCGTGTTGGTAAGGACTTAAGTCCTTACCAACACGGTAATCGCAAAAGCAACGGATTTTAATCCGTTGCAAAAGCATCAATCCTACTGATTATTTGCTCTTTCAAGCTTCTATGTTTGAAGATAATGTTGACTTTATGAAATATCCGTCGCACTCCTTCGACAGGCTCAGGAAACCCTCCGCACTTGTCCTGCTGAACGATAGTGAAGCATCTTATCCCGTTTTGTAAACACATTTCAAATAAGGTTCTTCCCTGCGGTCAGAATGACAAAGGGCTGTACCGATATACGTCATCGCGAAACTGGTGTAGCTTATTGATGCTGTTGGTCTCTACTTCTCTTTTAATTCAAAAAACAATTACACATTGAGATATCGGTATAATCGTGTAAAGAAGCTCTAATGACGTAGTAGTAGTTTCTTAAAGTATATGTATATTTAGATTCTCAAATTATACTTTTAACGATAATTTATAAAAAGTGATTAAATGAAATATCATATTGCTGATGAACGATGGGGTATTTGGGGGAGTGAGGGTTATGAAAAATACTTGCTGAACTTTGCATTTGAAGCAAAATTCCATCCCTCTGTTCCTGATAAAATTGTAGAAAACTATAAAGTAATAGAGTATCTCATGGCATTTGCCTACTATTATTATCCTTTATATGATGAAGCTATCGAAAAGTCAGTGGTTTTACTGGAAAGGTGTGTTAAAACTAGATGTAAACAGTTATCAATTTCGCTATCACATTCTGTATCTTTAAAAAATGGCGCGCAAAAAGATAAGTCAAAGGAGTATAATCGTCTAATTAACGATTGTACAGCGGCTGAGCCAAAGAAAATGATTCAATGTGAACTACACAATTTAAGAGGTGTTAGAAATTTTTTAATACATAAAGAAAATTATTCATACACTGGCCCGATTGGGATGCCTATTCTTTTGCGATTTATAAATGTTGTTAACATATTGTTTCTGCCAGAACAGTCTGTAGTATTAATGAAAAAGGAGGTTGAAAAACTTCAGAAAAAACTTAAAGAATATGCTAATTGTGGTTTGGTTCTAAATCGTCAAAACAAAAGAATATTGCTTGAAAAAATATCAATTGAAGAAGCTATACTGTTAGCAGGTGGCTGGAAATATTCATTAATATGTAGCCCAATTTTCTTGGATATTGAAGAAAAAATAAAAAATCACAACTATTCTAAGCAAATAGAACTGGAAATAAGTGGATTATCTATAGACGATAATTCTATTACATGTCTTGATTGTGATACTGGTGAACAAATTGAGGTTTCAAAAACCAATCACCCAAAAAATATTTCAATGCTGGCAGACTTTGAGATAGCAAAAAAAAATTGTTAGCTAGATGACTTATCAATTTATCAAACCTTTATCGAGCATGAAGTTGCTAAAAACAGAGCACATTTTTTATATAGGAACTTACATTTAAGCAAATTTTAATATAAATTTTTTTTAATCACCTCCTATACAAGAATTTACTAAAATCCCTCACTCCCCCAGAAACAACTTACCGAAAATGCGTTTTTCGCGGGCGTTTAAGTCGCGGAGGTAAATCAAGTTCTCGCGACCGCTTACTATAATAACCTCTTTGGTTTTTAATAAAAACGGGTATTTGTGGAAAATAGCCACCAACCGGTTTTGATAAAACACCAGTTTGAGACGTTGCGCAGGGTTTTTATAATTAATTCCCACCACTTCGTTTAGCTGAAACGCAGCGAAACCGCTATCGGCCAAAGGACTGAAAAAACCGAAACTATCCAAGCGGGGGGCTAAATCAACAAAAGAAATATTGCTGAGGGCTGAATCTACCATTTTGGCAAACACCCTTTCGGGCACCCAATTAGAATCAATTTCAGAGATGCGGATATACCCAACCAACTCAAACACCACTTTAGTATCGGTGTAGTAATAGCCTGCGGGCAATTTTAGTTTACCCGAAGCAAACCCTGTAAGTTGATTATCAGTAGTAAATAACTGTGTTTTTTGGGGGAGCGTGAGCGTGTATTCGTCGTAGCCTGCTTTGGCAGCTTGCACTACGGCAATAATTTTTACCCAGCCTTTGTTTTGCTCGCCCACATAAATGGTAGTGCCTTTGTACAGTTGGGCAATAGTTTGCTTGCCCGGCTCTTCGTAAATTTCGGCAAGAGTATTTAACCGTTCAGCTTGGGCAAAAAAAGTGGCAAAAAGAAATAATAAAACTGCTGAAACCTTTTTCAATAACGTATTGATTCCCTTTGGTGTATCACAAAGTTAGGGAATCGCAAGGGATTATTTACTGTTTCTTGCCTGTTGCCAGTATTTACGTCCCACAATCAGCATCCCGAAAGATTCTCCTTTGTGTTTATCTAAATGACTGTGGTGGGCGCGGTGGGCACGGCGTATGGCTCTAAAATATATCCAATTGCTGTTTTTAAACCACTTAAAACGTTGGTGTATGTACACATCATGCACCAAAAAATAAGCAAGTCCGTACAATATGATACCAATGCCCACAAACAGTTTCCAGTCGTTGCCGTGCATCATACCAAACATGGTGAATAACCAACCGGGTATGGCAAAAATCAAGAAGAAAACATCGTTGCGCTCAAAGAAACCTTTGCGTCCGTTGTGGTGGTCGTAATGAAAATACCACATCAACCCGTGCATCACATATTTATGGGTAAACCACGCCATAAACTCCATCACCAAAAAAGTAGCAATAACTACAGCAATGTTAAACGCAGTGTGCATTATTGTGCTTTCTTCTCAATAAGTTTAATTAAATCAGCGTCGAACGGTTTGGTTTTAGACCCAAAATGAGCCATCAGCTTACCGTTTTCGTCCAACAAAAACTTGTTAAAATTCCACGCTACGCTGTAATCATCCACACCGTTGTATTGTTTCTTAGTTAGCCATTGGTAAACAGGATGTTGGTTGTCGCCTTTTACTTCAATCTTTTCTGTTAACGGAAAAGAAACACCGTAATTCTTTTGGCAAAACGTGGCTATCTCTTCAGGTGCGCCCGGCTCTTGGCCGCCAAATTGGTTGCAGGGGAATCCTACAATTACCAACGTATCTTTATATCGCTCTGATAATTTTTGCAAATCTTCGTATTGGTAAGTATAACCGCATTCGCTGGCTACGTTTACGCACAAAACTTTTTTGCCTTTGTAATCGGCAAAGTTTATTTGTCCTTTTCCGTCAAGCGTTTTCAAACTCAACTCGTGAAAGGTTTTTGGTACATCACTGTTTGCTGGTGCTGCAGGTGCTTTATCTTTCTTTGGCAACACAAAAGCCAAGGCCACTAAGGCCACAGCACCCAATATAATTACGTATGTTATCACTTTTTTCATGGTTTCTTCGGTTCAAAATCAATAAACAAAGCTATGGCGTTTTGGTTCATAGCAAAACATTCATTATCATAAAAAAAACAAGCTGTATTGCGTAAAGTGGCACAGCCACAGGGTTTTGCAGTTTTAATTTTATACTGCTAAAACCAAAAGCCAGCAAAGTGCCAAATACACCCCATGCTATGTAGTTTTGTATAGGAATGTGCAACGTATGCCACTGCCAATAATCATAGCGAACGGCCACAGGCTCTATCAGTATGTCCATCAGCACCATAAAAATTCCTGCCAACACACATTTAAGCCAGTTTAACTTGGTAATCATTTCGGCTAATAATAAGCTGCTGTATAGCAGTATAAACCAGTTAACGCCAATAATCAGCGGAATACCGTCAAACTTTTTTCCCAAAGTAGCCCCGTAGTGGTAGCTGCCGAATATTTTTCCTGTTTCAACGCCTACCCACTCAATAGCCCAGCCTGCAAACATTACCAAAATTGCTCCCAACACAAACTTTCCTTTCCACGGTTGGTGAAATGCCAGCAGTACCCCTAAACACAACAGCAAATGGTAGGGCACTAATTGCATAAACATTGGCTTTAGCGAAGGGATATTGAAGCCCACTAACCCTACCAAATGAAATATAATCAGTACAATAATTCCCCAACGGGCGTTTTTACTCTTTTTTGCCATGCTAACAACGATGAACAACGCAAATATGGGGTTTGTTTGGGTGAATTTGATACCCCCACACCCACATTTCAGATTCTCACTCCAACAAAATAGCCAAACGCTTGTTTTATGCTTAAATTTGAACTGCTTTGAAAGACCCCGAAAAAGATAAACCCTTGTACGAAGGCGAAGCATCGTTTGCTCCTTATCCGCTTACGGTAAGCTCGCCGCCCATAAAAACCGAAGACAAACGGCTGATAAAAGCCACTGCCTACGAATCGATGCAGCAACACGCCAACCAGCAAATATTGTTGCTTCGCAAACAAGCCGAGTTGATTTTGGAGCAGGTAAGAAAAATTGAAGAACGGGTCGAAATTTCGAGAAGAATATATGAAGCCGACCTTCGCTTTACCCCCGAAGTAGGACAGCAGTATCACTTATACCGAAAAAACGGAAAAGACGTTATTACTATGATTGCTCCCGACGAATGGGGTAAAAAAATGCCCTATGATGAGTATATTGCAAGTATGATACTTCTGGCCGATAAAAGCTGGGAGATAACGAATAAAAATAATGACGCCCAACTATAGCCTTCCACGTTTTATAGGAATAATTGCACTTATAGGATTGTTTATCAGTGCAAAGGCACAGCCCATTAACTTTATGATATTGGGCAAACAAGGCAATGGTAAGAAATACACTTTTTACGAAGGGCAGGAAATCACCTACAAGCTAAAAACCGACGTTGGCTACTTTACCGATAAAATTCTAAAACTAAAAGACTCGGCCATTGAGTTTGCCACTTACACAGTAGCCTACGCCGATATTGAAAAAGTGCGCATCGATAAAAAAAGGTACCTTATACCCAACAAAGCCGTTTGGGTGTACGGCGGTAATATACTGGCCGCTTCAGCCGTGTTAGAACTGGCCTACCTTATCAATACAGGCAGCGGTATTTATAACTTAGGCACCCAAATGCTGTATTTAGCAGCTCCAGTACCCTTAGTACTCTTGGCAAACTGGGTATATGGCAAATTTGTAAAAACCGAATACACACTTTCTGCCGACGAATATCAACTGCGTCCCGTAATTTTGCGGAAAGATTGATACTGTGAGAGGATACAACCCCGCCGATACCATTGCAGCCCTTGCCACACCCAGCGGTGTAGGAGCCATAGGCATTATACGACTTAGCGGCAGCAACACCTTTGCCATACTTGATAAAATATTTACCGTTAAAAACTTGGCTGAAAAGCCCAGCCATACCCTGCATTTTGGCAAGATAAAAGACGGCGATACCGTGCTTGATGAAGTACTGGTTTCCATCTTTAAAACCCCCAACTCATACACAGGCGAAGACGTTGCCGAAATAAGCTGTCACGGGTCGCAATACATACTGCAAAAAGTACTGGAACTATTGGTGCACAACGGTGCAAGGCTTGCCCAACCGGGCGAATACACCCTGCGTGCTTTCCTCAACAAAAAACTTGATTTATCACAAGCCGAGGCCGTTGCCGATATTATAAATGCCGATAGCGAAGCCGCCCTTAAAACCGCCATGAACCAAATGCGTGGCGGCTACTCTGAAAAGATACGAATGCTTAGGGAGCGATTGGTAAACTTTGCCTCGCTGATAGAATTAGAGTTAGATTTTGCCGAAGAAGACGTTGAGTTTGCCAACCGCGACCAACTGAAAGCCCTTGTGTACGAAATATTGGGAGTGGTAAACAACCTGCAACAATCCTTCAAACTGGGTAATGTGATAAAAAACGGCATACCTACCGTAATAGCAGGCAAACCCAATGCAGGCAAAAGCACCCTGCTAAACGCCCTGCTAAACGAAGAACGAGCCATAGTGAGCGATATAGCAGGCACCACCCGCGATACCATAGAGGAGGCCATGCAGCTAAACGGCATAGTGTTTAGGTTTATTGATACCGCAGGCATACGCACCCACAGCGATAGCGAGATAGAAACCATTGGTATTGGCCGCACGCACGAGAAAATAAAAACCGCCGCCCTTGTTATCTACCTGTTTGATGTAAACACCACCACACCCCAAACCCTTGCCGCCGAGTTGGAGGTACTGAACGATTTTACAGGCAAACTGCTGCTGGTGGGAAACAAAGCCGAAGGCCACAACCCCCAACAACTGCAACAACAATATGCCCACTTGGGCGATGTGGTAGTAATATCATCTAAAGAAAAAAATATTGCCCCATTGTTGGCCGCCCTTGAAACTTTTGCCAACACCCATACCCACACTGCCGACCAAACCATTATTACCAACCTGCGCCACTACGAAGCCCTGCAACACACCGCCACCGCTCTTGAAGCCGTTGTAAACGGATTGGATAGCGGCATAACCGGCGAGCTGCTGGCCTTTGATATTCGCCGCTCGCTACACCATTTAGGTGAAATAGTGGGTGACATTACTACTGACGACCTGCTGGCCAATATTTTCAGCAAGTTTTGTATTGGAAAGTGATTGAATGCCCTATTAACGATGTCTGCCTAAAGAATATTTGACACGAAAACTCGCGTAATCACAACAAAAAGATTGGTTTTGTTTACTTTTGAATTAGTAAAGATGAAATGACTGAGTATGTCAAATATATAAATGAGGTTTTAAGACCTAAAATTACCGAAAGAGAAATAGTTCTTGATTTGTTTGCAGGTTGTGGAGGATTGTCCCTTGGATTTGAGGCAGCTGGTTATAAGACTATCGGGTTTGAAATGGATAATGCCTCTTGTAATACATATAATAAAAATTTAGCGGGGGAATGTTTTAATGTAAAACTTGATCTTGATTTTGATTATCCCCAAGCTGATATCATTATTGGAGGTCCACCATGTCAACCTTTTAGTGTTGGTGGGTATCAAAAAGGCATAAAAGATGCAAGAGATGGATTTCCAATTTTTATTGATGCTGTAAAAAAGCTGCACCCCAAGGTTTTTATGTTTGAAAATGTTAGGGGACTTCTTTATGGTAACAAATGGTATTTTGATTTGATATTAATCGAACTAAGAAAACTGGGGTATATAATTGATTATAAGCTTTTAAATGCGGTAAACTATGGAGTGCCTCAAAATAGAGAGCGACTTTTTGTATTTGGACACAGGGCAAAATTCAATTTTCCGCAGACACATAATAGGAAAGTAACTGTTGGGGAAGCTATCGGCGATACAATGTTCAACGCTCCAAGTGATAGTAAGTTTCTAACTCCCTCTATGGATGCTTATGTTGCAAAATATGAAAAAGCCTCTCACTGTATTAACCCTAGAGATTTATACTTTGAAAAACCAGCAAGGACTTTGACTTGCAGAAATCTTGCAGGAGCAACAGGCGATATGCAACGCGTGAGATTAAAAGATGGTAGACGAAGAAGGTTGCTTCATAATGAAGCTGCTCGGTTACAGAGTTTTCCTGATTGGTTTGAGTTTATTGGTAATGAAACACAAAGATTTAATCAGATTGGTAACGCAGTTCCCCCGCTACTCGCTTATCAGTTAGCAACCTCACTAAAAGAATGCTTTAAAACAGACCAACTTTATTCCCCTCTTGAAATTATAGAAAATAATATGCAACCCAATCAAGTTTTATCTCTATTCTAAAAAATGAAGAATTACATCAGCAAGAGTAATAAATCAGAAGCTGTTCAGAAAATTATTAACGAAGCTCTCGAAATTTTAGAAAGTGTAGGTATTCCTTTTGACAAAAAATCTGAAAGAGCATTAGAGAAAATGGCACTAAGTTTTTTAGCTGTTTCTGGTGTTACTGATGATTGGGTTACAATAAAAAACATTGATGATACTATCCATCTTAAAACAAGAGAGATTATTCAAATCATTAATAAAAACTTTGAAGAGAATATTTCTCCTGGTTCTTATGATGATATCAGACGGAAAGATCTTAAATTATTAGTGCTTGCAGACCTTGTTGTAAATAGTGGGGCTAATAAAGGTTCAGCAACAAATGACCCAACAAGAGGGTATGCTTTACATCCTGATTTCAAAACGTTATTACTAAGTTACAAAACAACTCAATGGGAAATTGAATTAAGGAAATTTAATGAAGCAAAGCCTGCATTGTCTGAAACTCTTGCTCGTAAAAGGGACTTAGAGAAAATTCCTGTAAGCCTTCCTAATGGGAAAAGTATAGAGCTTTCATTAGGAGAGCATAATATTCTACAAAAAGCTCTAATTGAGGAGTTTTTATCCCGCTTTGGTAGTAATTGTGAGGTACTCTACATCGGTGATACATCAAACAAAAGTCTCCATATCGAAGTGGAGGAATTGAAAAAGCTGAATTTCTTTGAGTTATCACATGATGAATTACCTGATATAATTGCGTACAGTAAGAAAAATAATTGGCTTTATTTAATTGAAGCAGTATACAGCTCTGGCCCTATGAGTGAGACTAGAGTGCTAGAATTGAAGAAAATGCTAAAAGATTGCAATGCTGAATTAATTTTTGTTACTGGCTTTCTTACTCGGGCTGATTTTAGAAAATGGATGCTTGATATAGCTTGGGAAACAGAAGTTTGGATTGCTGATAATCCAGACCACTTAGTACATTTTAACGGACACAAATTTTTGGGTGCGTATTAGTAATTTATGATAACCATATTGCCTGTTTTCAGAACCATCATCGTCCATCCCTTAATGCCAATTGCCTAACCGCAACAAACCATCCGTTCTCAAATAATAGAGCATGGATGAAAATAAAACTATCAAAACAAGCATCACCCAAAAAGACATTCAAAACGAGGCCGTAAAACTGGCCAATACTCCTACCGACGGTACTTTCGGACTGTTTGCCGTGCACACCGCCAACGGCTGGATTGATGCTGTAAAAAACAAACCCCAGCCCCGTATGCTCTTTAGCGAGTTTTGGCACGAAGGCGAGCTGTGCATACTGTTTGCCGATACCAACCTTGGCAAAAGCATACTGGCCGTGCAAATGGGCGACAGCATTAGTCGCGGGCAGCCCATACCCGGCTTTGCGCTGCAAACCCCGCCGCAAAAGGTGCTGTACTTTGATTTTGAACTATCGGGAAAGCAGTTTGAAATACGTTATATGCACCCTACCGAAGGCCACTACCAATTCAGTCACCGTTTTCACCGTGCTGAGATTGACCCCGATGCTGATTTGCCCGTTGGTTTCACCGATTACGAAACATTTTTGTACCAATCTTTCGAGCAGGCCATATTGCACACAGGTTCGCAAATAATAATTATTGATAATATAACGTATTTGAAAAACGAAACCGAAAAGGCCAAAGATGCCCTACCGCTTATGAAGCTGATGAAAGCCCTCAAAACAAAGCACAACCTATCTATACTGGCCTTAGCCCACACCCCCAAGCGCGATTTGGCCAAGCCCATTACCCGAAACGATTTGCAGGGCAGCAAAATGCTGATAAATTTTTGCGATAGTGCCTTTGCTATTGGCGAGAGTACACAAAGCTCCCAACTGCGCTACCTTAAACAGATAAAGCAACGCAATACCGCCCAACTATACGGGGCTGAAAACGTATGCGTATGCCGCATTGATAAACCCCTTAATTTTTTGCAGTTTGAGTTTTTAAACTACAGTTATGAGACTGAGCATTTGCACACCCACGAAGAAGCCGGCAGGGAGCAACTTATTGATGAAGTGAAACAGCTTAGCAAGTGCGGCCATAGCCAAAGGCAAATAGCATCGCAGTTGGGTTTATCGCTGGGGGTGGTAAACAAATACATCAACCTGTAAAAGCGCTCACAAGCACTTACACTGCTGAACGTGAACATTGTGAACACATGAACGGGTAATGTAAAAACAATTACTACGCTTCCATATTGAGTGAGTTGGGAACGTCATTCCCTCGAAGGAGGGATTCTGTGCGCAAGACTAATTTTAAGAATGTCCACCTCACAGATTCCCATTTTAAATGGGAATGACTGGCCGCCGCACACCATTTTATTTCAATTGTGTTTAATATAACCTATTTACACATTACCAATAAGATTCTTCCCTACAGTTAGAATGACAATACGTTGCATTAAAAAGAAAAAAGTCCCAAAACTGTGGCCATCAGTTTTAAGACTTTTCCCGATAAAAGTATGGCATTACGCCAGCCGGAAGAGGACGAAGTAAGGGAACAGCAGTTTAATCAGTTCCCAACCCTTTTTGAAGGTTGAAGCTCCAAGCTTCAATACACCTTCGACTTTATAGGTAACGACCATTTATAGACTATACTTTGTTAATAGACTTTTGTCAAGTTTAAGCTGACCGTTTTTGCAACAATCGTCATTAAAGAATCATAAGTTATTGTTTATCAGGAAGAAATAATTTTGGCAAATCGAGAACAAAAGCATCCTCAATCAAACAAAAGATATACGCATTAATTACGTCGCGTTTAATGATACAATAACAACCGGTTAAAATAAACAGTACTATTTTGTTCACGCCGTTCACATTCAGTGGTGTATATCACCGTGAACACCTATCACCCAACTATCAAATAAAATGCACCGCTATCAATTGCAACCCTATAAAGGCGCGCACAGTCGCCACCAATGCCCTGCCTGCGGCAAGCCCCGCCAGTTTACTTTGTATGTAGAGATTGAAACGGGTGAACCCCTTGCGCACCACGTTGGAAAATGCAACCGCTTAGATAAATGCGGCCACCACTACACCCCCAAACAATACTTTGCTGATAACGGCAGCCTGCCACCGCCTAACCGTTTTAGCCATAAGCCTAAAACACAATCCAAAACTACAAGCTACATTGCCCCCTGTATTGCTGCAAACAGCCTTAAAAGCTACCAAAGCAACCACTTTGCAACTTACCTGAACAACTTGTTTGGGGTTGAAATAACCAACACGCTACTAAAAACATATCCCGTAGGAACCTCAAAACATTGGCCGGGTGCAACCGTATTTTGGCAGGTAGATGCACAGGGAAATGTACACACAGGTAAAATAATGCTGTACAACCCCGCAACGGGTAAACGTGTAAAAGAACCACACAACTACATTACGTGGGTGCATAGTGTGATTAAACAACCTGATTTCAACTTAAAACAATGTTTGTTTGGTGAGCATTTGATAAGCTCTTATCCTGACAAACCAATAGCCATTGTTGAGAGCGAAAAAACCGCTATTATAGCAAGTGTGTTTATGCCTACGTTCAACTGGCTGGCAACAGGTGGGGCACAAAACATGCACAATGAAATGTTTGCTCCCCTAAAGGGTAAAAGGATTGTACTGTTTCCGGATGTGAACCAATATCACAAGTGGAAACAAAAAGCCACAGGCATACTCATACCGCGCACTCAAATTTCGGTTTCCGACTATTTAGAAAAAAGGGCTACCCCCGCTATGCGGGAACAGGGTGCAGACCTTGCCGATGTGCTAATTAAACCCGACCCCGTTGCAGGATGGGCACTCACTGATAATGATTATCCTGTGATGTGGGGGTGAAGAAAAACTACCTCTTGCTGTATTTTTTGGTTTAATTTGGAGCGAAAACCTACCCTCATAGTTCCATACAACTTTGTAACCGTAGGGAATAAGCTAAAACACAAAGCATACAGTGAAGAACGATAAGATAAAATTAACCCAACTAGAAAATTTCTTAATGAAAGCCGCTGATATTTTACGCGGCAAAATGGATGCATCAGAATACAAAGAATTTATTTTTGGCATGTTGTTTCTCAAACGTATGTCGGATGTGTTTGACCAAAAACGAGAACAAATACGCAAAAAAGATTATTCTCATTTAGATGAAGCTACCCTAAACGAAGTATTAGAAGACAAAGTTACTTATGGCAGTACTTTTTTTGTGCCCCTAAGGGCGCGATGGCATCAAGGTTTTGTTGATGAAAACGGAACCGAACACCCTCCTATAAAACACCTGCAAAATGATATCGGGCAAATGCTTAATAAAGCACTGGATGCTATTGAAGAAGCAAACCCTGAAACACTTACAGGTATTTTTAAAGGTAGGGTAAACTTTAATAAAGATGTTGACGGCAAGGCTATTGTGAAAAACAAGGACTTGAAGGATATGATTGACCACTTTAACGAGTTTCCGGCACTTATAAATGAAAACTTTGAATTTCCCGATTTATTGGGTGCAGCCTATGAATACTTGTTGAAACATTTTGCGGATGAAAGCGGAAAAAAAGGAGGACAGTTTTACACCCCCTATCAGGTGGTTAGGTTGTTGGTACAATTAATTAAACCCGAAGAAAGAATGACAATTTACGACCCCACAGCGGGTTCGGGGGGTATGTTAATACAATCGTATCAATATGTTGAAGAGCAAGGACAAAACGCAGAGAACATACAGCTTTTTGGGCAAGAGCTAGACCCCACCGTTGTTGCCATTTGCAAAATGAATATTATCCTGCACAATATAACTAAATATAGTATTGAGTTTGGTGATACTTTAACAGAGCCATTGCACGAGCAAAACGGACAAATAATGCAGTTTGACAGGGTAATAGCCAACCCGCCGTTTTCGCAAAACTATAACCGCAGCGAAATGAAATACCTTGCTCGCTTCCCGTATGGTTTTGCTCCTGAAACAAGCAAAAAAAGCGATTTAATGTTTGTGCAGCACATGCTGGCCAGTTGCAAAAAAACAGGTAAAGTAGTAGTGGTAATGCCCCACGGCGTGCTGTTTAGAGGGGGTAAAGAAAAAGAAATACGCCAAGGCATGCTAAATGCCGATGTAATAGAGGGCATTATAAGCCTACCCCCGCAGTTGTTTTATGGTACAGGCATACCCGCCTGCATAATGGTGTTAAACAAAAACAAACCCGATGAGCTAAAAAACAAAGTATTTTTTATAAATGCCGATAAAGAATATGCCGAAGGCAAAAAGCAAAACAACCTGCGACCCGAGGATATTGAAAAGATAGATTATGTATTTACCCACAAAATAGAAGAGGCTAAGTACTCAAAACTGGTAGATTTAGCAACCATAGCCGACTTTGATTACACACTAAACATAAGACGGTATGTAGATAACACTCCTGAGCCTGAACCCGAAGATGTGAAGGCACACCTTATAGGTGGCATACCCATTACTGAAGTTAACACTATACAAAATACGCAGGCCAAAAAATTTGGCTACAACGCACACCTATTATTTAAAGATAAAAACGAAGGTTACAAAGAGTTTGCTATAACCGAAAAAGCACAGATAAAAGCCCATATAGATAACGATAAAAATGTTATTGATACGCTAACCCACTTGGGCTTGCACCTGGCAGATTGGTGGCAACTGGCCAAAGAAGATTTTTCTAAACTGGCTGGGCAAAAAGAGAAAGTTAAAGAAAACCAAGTATCAGACAGTATTGCAGCATACGTTACCGCAGGCGGTGATAAACTGCCAAAAGTGCGAAAAGAACTGCTGGAAACTATTAAAGAAAAGTTTGAAGCCGTAGGGGTATTGGATAAGTACCAAATAGCAGGGGTATTTGTAAACTGGTGGGACAATATAAAATACGACCTTAAAACCATAATGCAAAACGGATGGGAACCCAGTCTTATACCCGATAACTATTTGATTGAAGAGTTTTTTACCAAAGAGCAAACCGAGATTGAAGCCTTAGAAAACCAACAAGCTGAAAAAGAAACCCTGTTGGATGAAACTGTGGAAGAAACCGCCAACCTGTTGGAACTGGAAGCCGAAGAAGACGAAACCATTACCACCGCCAAAGTAAAAGAAGAGCTGAAAAAGCAAATAGCCTACTACCTAAAAGAGAAACTAACCCCAAAAGAAGCTCTGCCCTACCAAGAAGCAGAGAAAAAAATAACTGCTACCGAAAAAGCCATAAAGGATATAAAAGCCACCCTTAAGCAAAAACAGGCCGAACTGCAACTAAAACTAATACTAAAACGCTACGGTACCGAAGATGAAAAAGAAGAAAGCAAAAAACTGCTGCAAACTGCCAATACTGAACTTGACAAACTGGATGCCCAAATAGCCGGACTGATAACACACTTTAAAACAGATTTAAAAACAACTGCCAGTTTTGAACAAATAAAGGCAAGTACCACAGCCCTTGAAAAAGAGTTGAAAATAAACACCGAAAACACAGCCGAAACCCTGTTTAAACTGGCACAGGTACTACACGCCCAAAAAGAATTTAAAGAAATAAGCAAAGCCTACACCGCACGCCTAAAAGACAAAGAACTGCTGCAAAAACACATGCAAAAACTAGATGCTTTGTTGGAGGAAATAGGCGGTATAATTACCGATGATGATGCAAAAAAACTGATACTTAAAAAACACTTTGATATAATAAACAACCAACTGCAACGCTACCTAAGTACTGAAACACGGGCACTAATTGCCGCTTGCGAAAACCTGTACGATAAATACTTTGTTTCTGCGCAAAGTATAGAGGCACAACGCAACGAAACCATGAAAGAACTAAACGATTTTCTTACCCAATTAAATTATTTGAATTAATGGAAGAAAACAAAGTGAATATTCCTTATGGGTGGAATAAGAAACAGTTTATTGAACTTGTTTTGAAAATGCGTTCAGGAGGCACTCCAAAAAGCGATAATCCATTTTATTATGATGGGAACATTCCGTTTGCTTCTATCGAAGATTTAACTAATACCAATAAATACGTATCACAAACAATTAAACAAATAACCATAGAAGGTCTTAACAGTTCGTCCGCATGGTTAGTTCCTGAATATTCAATATTGTATTCAATATATGCTACACTTGGAGTTCCAAGAATAAATTTAATAGAATTAGCAACTAACCAAGCAATACTTAATATTATTCCCAATGAAAAGAAGATTACTCTTGAGTTTTTATACTATTTATTGCTTGAAAAAAGGAATACAATTATTGCTCATTCTGCCCACACAACTCAGAGTAATTTAAACGCAAAAATTGTAAAAGAGTTAGAATTCACCATCCCGAAATCCACAACTGAGCAACAAGCCATTGCCGCTATTCTTAGCAAGGTGGATGAAGCCATAACCCAAACCCAAGCCCTTATAGCCAAATACAACCGCGTAAAAACAGGCCTGATGCAAGACCTGCTTACCAAAGGTATAGACGAAAACGGTAACATACGCAGCGAAGAAACGCACGAATTTAAAGACAGTCCGCTGGGCAGGATTCCGAAGGAATGGGAGTGTTTTCCTCTTAAAAGTTGTATTGAGTTGTATAACAATTTGAGAAAACCAATTTCTGCCATTGAAAGGGAGAAAATAATTGGTACATATCCTTATTATGGAGCAACAGGTATAATAGATAAAATAAACACATTCAGGGTTGAAGGTACATTTGTATTAATTGGCGAAGACGGAGACCATTTTTTAAAATGGAAAAATCACGCACAAACTATTCTTGCATCGGGAAGATTCAATGTAAGTAATCATGCACATATCTTAAAAGGGACTCATAAGTGTATCACAAAATGGATTCATTATTTTTTTTTACATCGGGATATAATTTTCCACCTAACTCGCCAAGGTGCCGGTAGATTTAAATTAAATAAAGAAAGTCTTTTAAATTTACCTATTTTAGTACCTAAAGGTATATTAGAACAAGAATTAATTATTAAAAAAATTGAACAAATAATTTTTTTAATAAATACACAAAATACTCATTCGATTAAACTCCAATCCCTTAAAACAGGCTTAATGCAAGATTTATTAAGCGGTAAAGTAAGGGTAAATATATAAATTGTATTAAAAAAATCAACTGCATGAAACACAATCCTCGCTATCAATTAAAACATCTGTCTGTGCGTGTGCCTTGGCACGATAACGCATGGAACGGCACCATTTGCAGCAACCCAAAAGCCAATGGTGCTTGCCTTATTTTAAAAAACTGTGCCCTAAATCGTAACGATGAACAAGAGCAGGAATTAGCCGGCAGTTCTTTTAAAGATTTAAACGAAGCTCAGCTCCCCCCATGCTGGGGTGAGCGGGCTACCTTTATGGCACCCTTCCCATTCTATAAAACATTATCTCACCCGTATATAGAAAGCTCGCCCGGCACACACGGGCATTTGAAGCCAACACAAGTTCAGTTCCCGGCATTTTCTGCCGCAGCAGTACCCTATCACTGGATGCTGAAAGAAAATGCAAAAGACAAAACCGAACTCTTTTCACTAAACTTTGACGAAGCCCGTGAGCCGCATCTTGATTGGGCAAAAAACGGCAACGATAGTTGGGTGCAAGAAATAAACAATCAAAAGGCATTGCTAAACTGCTTTTTTGAACACCTGAAAGAAGAAACCTCTTTGGTGTTTTTTTATGCAAAGCAAGTTCCCTTTGTTGAAGAATCGGGGCGGGTAATTGCCGGCGTTGGTAAAATTAATAAGATTATTCCTTCAGAAGCCTACGATGGCAGTAACAACCGTTTTGGGGCAGCCTACTGGGAACATATGGTAATGCACACCATTCGCCAAGATGGTAAAAATGGGTTCCTGCTGCCTTATCACGATGCCATAACATATCAAGAAACGCACCCTGATTTTGATATTGCTGAATTGGCCGTTATAGTTCCAAACGACAAACGTTTTGAGTTTTCGTATGCAGCAGAACACGTAAGTAACGATAGCGCCATCAGGGTATTGTTAGAGTGTGTTAAATCATTAGAAAAGGCAGAAGAATTAGGTATTGGTACAAACCATCAAGCCAGTATTCAATGGATTCATGATGAAATTGCCCAATTAGAAAAATTACGTGGCGCATATCCGGGTATGGGTTCGGCCTTGTGCGCCTTTGGCGTTGAAAAAGGCCATTTTGTAGCCGCCGAAATTATTAACCGGCTAAAAAGCGATAATGAAAATCCTTGGCATCTTTTTGAACAGGCCATAGAAAATCACCAAGGAATTTTATCCGATGATATAGCAGCATTAATTCCTTTCTCCTCAAGAAAATCCTATCAACGCTTAAAAGAGAAGGCTAACCCTACCCGTATTAACATTTTGCATCTACTCAGCCGTTTCGATTTAAGTATTGACCAAGCTAAATTTCTTTTTGTAACAGAGGAAAGAGAACGTATTGGTATTAACCGCAGGGATGAAGAATATTTACAAAATCCCTACCTCATTTATGAAGATTTACGTTTCACTACCACACCTGTTGCATTAAGTACCATAGACCTTGGGTTGTATTTAAAACATGTGCCCGATACCTTGTTGCCTGACCAATTAGTACTTAATGACCCATTTGATAATAACCGTGTTCGTGCCTTAACTATTTGGCAATTAGAAATTGCTGCATTACAAGGGCACACTCTTTTACCTCGCAAACAACTTATTACCCAAATACGCAACCTTGCCATAATTCCTTCTTGTAATATTAATAGTGACTATTTTGATTTGGCCGAAGATTACTTTACCAATGGGGTTGCGTTAGAAGAGATGAAAGATGGCGAGCGGGCTTATCAACTCTCACGTTTTGCTAACACTCGCCAAATTATTAGCCAAAAGGTTGATGAACGGGTTAATGCAAAAAGGCTCGAACTACAGGCAGATTGGAAAGGTTTGCTTGCTAATGAACTTAAAAAACATACCGAAGGAACTCCTGATAGCCTTGAAATAAGTGCCCGTGACGAAAAAGTCGCTGTATTAAAAGAAATTGCAGAAAGCAGGTTTTCAGTTTTAATTGGCCCGGCCGGTACAGGTAAAACCACTTTACTTACCATCTTAGCAGGTCAAAAAGAGGTAGAAAACAATGGAGTGTTACTACTTGCTCCCACCGGAAAAGCACGGGTACGTATGGAAGAAGTTGCAAAAAACATACGGGTAACTGCCAAAACCATCGCCCAGTTTCTTGCCGGTTATGGCCGGTATATTGGTGAAACACAACAATATGTTTTCTCTAGCAACTTTTGCGAAGGCCAATATGAAACAGTTATCTTAGATGAAGCATCCATGCTTACTGAAGAAATGCTGGCAACCACCCTTGATTGTTTAAAAGGAGTAAAACGTTTTATTTTAGTAGGAGACCATCGCCAATTGCCGCCCATAGGGGCTGGTCGTCCATTTCTAGACATCATCCACCACCTTAAACCCGATGGAATTGAAACAACCTTCCCAAGAGTTGGGAAAGGTTATACGGAGCTCACGATTAATAGAAGGCAATCAAACTCAAAAGGCGAAGATTTACAACTGGCAGAATGGTTTAGCGGTGAAACACTTGAACCGGGGGCGGATAACGTCATTAATCATATCATAACAACACCAAATTCAACACGTTTACGCATAGAGCATTGGAAAAACGAAGCTGAATTTGAGCAATTGTTTAAAAAAGTGCTGGTTGATGAGCTTAAAATGGAATCTATAGAAGATGTTGATACCTTTAACAAATCACTGGGAGCTAATGACTATGGGTTTTTTAATTTTAGAGAAGCAGTTGAGAAAGTTGAATCTTGGCAAATATTATCCCCTATTAGAGAAAAAGAGTTTGGTGTAAGAGCGATTAATAGGAAAATTCATAAGCTATTTAGAAAAGACAATCTTGATTTCGCAAAAATTAGAAATGGAAAAACACCTGCACCTATTGGACTGGAGCAAATTGTTTATGGTGATAAAGTTATTAATCTAATTAACTCACGTAGAAAAGAAGTTTATCCCGAAGGTTCAATGAACTATATAGCCAATGGTGAAATAGGGATGGTAATAGGTCAATTCAAGCAAGCTTATCATACTTTCACAGGCCGTCCACAAAACACTGAAATCGAATTTACATCTCAAAAAGGGTTTAAATACACCTTCAAATCTTGGGAGTTTTCCGAAGAAGGTAATGTGCCATTAGAGTTAGCTTACGCACTTACCGTGCATAAAGCACAGGGTAGTGAGTTTGGAAAAGTTTTTATAGTAGTTCCTAATCCTTGTTTTTTGCTTTCACGCGAGATGCTTTATACAGCTCTAACCCGTCAAAAAGAAAAGGTAATTTTGCTAATTCAGGGCGATGTTTTTGATATTAAAGGCTTGGCTTCACCATTAAAATCAGACGCGCTTAAAAGAATGACCAATCTTTTTATAAAACCTGAATTGGTAGAAGTAGAAGGCGAATACTTAGAGAAAAACTTAATTCACCAAGCAAGTGATGGGAAAATGCTTAGGTCAAAAAGTGAATTATTAATATACCAACGGCTTATTGATAAAAATCTATCTCCGCTATATGAAAAGAAACTCACAATAAAAGAAGTAGAAAGACTACCTGATTTTACAATTGAAAACGACAACACAGGTGAAGTATTTTACTGGGAGCATTGCGGCATGCTTCACAACACCGAGTACCAACAACGATGGAATGAGAAATACAATTGGTATATTGAAAATAAAATTCTTCCTTTTCAAGATGGTGGTGGCACAAATGGTACTCTTATCATAACAGAGGATAAACCAAGTAAACTAGAAGATGGAAGTATAAGGGGGGCTATTTCAATAAAGGAAATAGACGAGATTATTAATAAGGTGTTTAAAGCATGATACTAAGCAACGATGACAAATATAACGGCAATTTAGGCAACAGCCTAAAGCTTGATGAATACAACTTTGTTGAAAAACCATTTTTAGAGCAACTTATCAGCCTTGGTTGGAATGCAGGACACAACCAAGTAATTGAGCTTAAAAACCAGCAAACTCCGCAACAAAGTTTTCGTACATCGTTTGCACAAGTAGTATTGCTCCCCAAACTGCAAACAGCTTTAAAAACTATAAACCCCTTCCTAACCGATGGACAGATAGAAGAGGTGATACGCAAAATAACCACCTTTCCTAAAAACAGCCTGATAGAAAACAATCAACAGGTATTACACTACCTGCTAGAAAATACAACCGTATCACGTAACGAGCAAACAGGCGAGCCAAGCCCTACCGTACGCTTTATTGATTTTGAAAACCCTCAAAACAACATATTTACTGCCATATCTCAATTTAAAGTAAAAGTAACCGGTACAGACCACCACATCTTACCCGATATTGTTTTGTTTATAAACGGTTTGCCCGTGGTAGTCGTAGAGGCAAAATCATCAAAAGTAAAAGAACCAATCCCCGAGGCGATAGACCAACTGTTGCGTTATTCAGAAGAAAGGGGGTATAATGGCGAGGGGAATAAAGAACTGTTTTTTTATAATCAGTTTATAATAACCACATGCCGTACTGAGGCCAAATTTGGAACAATTACTACAAACATTGAAAAACATTTTTATAGATGGACAGACCCCTACCCCAAATCTCTTAATGATTTAGAACATGGCAAATCATCACCTAACGACCAACAAAGGCTGGTTGCAGGTATGCTTGATTTACGCAACTTATTAGATATAATACAAGTATTTACCGTTTTTCAGATAAACGATAAAGGACAAAAAATAAAAGTAGTAGGCCGTTACCAACAATTTAGAGCAGTAAAAATTGCCACCAAACGTTTACTAGAAGGCAAAAACCCATTAGAACGTGGGGGTATTATATGGCACACCCAAGGTTCGGGCAAATCACTAACCATGATGTTTTTAGTACGCGAAATGCGATTGAAACCCAAACTGCAATCGTGGAAAATAGTATTTGTTACAGATAGAACACAACTGGAAGAACAACTTACTGATACAGGCCAAAGCATAGGGTTTACTATTAAAGTAGCCCACTTTATAAACAAAAAAAATGTACCCGATGGTAAAAGCCTTAAAGAGTTGCTTAGCAATGATAACTCTGATTTAGTAATGGCTATGATACATAAGTTTCAGGAAAACGGGGACGATTTAGAAGGCTTGCAACTATTTCCTGAACTAAATAATAATAGCAATATACTAATAATGACAGACGAAGCTCACCGGTCACAATATTCATTATTAGCAGCCAACTTAGATAAAGCCCTGCCCAATGCAACCTCAATAGGTTTTACAGGTACACCAACAGGCAAAACCGAAAAAAAATACAAAGATTATATAGACAAATACACCATGCGCCAAGCCATTGATGATGGCGTAACACTAGAAATTATATACCAAGGCTTTACCCACAATGCCGAAATTCCTGATAAAAAAGGCATGGATAAAAAGTTTGAAGACGTTTTTAGTGAGTATGAGTTGATAGAGCGACTTCAGATATTGGGCTTTGGCAGCCGCGATGCTTATTTAGAAGCCGCTGAAACCATAAAAGAAAAAGCCAACAGCATGGTAAACCATTATGTAGAACAAATATTTACAGGTGGTTTTAAAGCACAAATTGTAGCCAATAGCCGTGAAGCAGCAGTTAGATATAAAAGTGCCATTGAAGACGCTTTAAAAGAAAAAATTTCCTCCCTTGAGGCAAACAACCCCTTGATGGTAGATATAAGTTTATTAAAAGAATTAGAAACCGCCGTAATAATTTCAGGCAGCCATAACGATGCCCCACACATAAAACAATATACTAATAGCGGCTATCACAAAAAAAGCATCAAACGTTTCAAACTTCCCTTTAGCCAAGCAGATGATGAAGATGCAACAATTATTGGCAACGTAGGTATTATTATAGTAAACAATATGCTGCTAACAGGTTTTGATGCACCCATAGAACAGGTAATGTATCTTGATAGGGTTATTATAGAACATAATTTATTACAAACCATAGCAAGAGTAAACCGTATTGGTTCTGAAGGAAAAAATAAAGGTTTCATTGTTGATTTTGTGGGCATAGGCCACCACTTAAAAAGGGCACTTGATACCTATGCCGAAAAAGAAATACAAGAAATTATTGACTGTATTTCTAATGATGAAACTGAGCTAAACGAACTTATACAAGCACATAAGGATATTTGGGAATTTCTAAAAAAACAAGGCTTAGAAGACCTTGCGGATGCTGATGCTTTTTTTGATGTATTTTATGATGAAGATATTCGCTTTGAATACATAAAGCTATATAGAAAACTAACGACCTGTTTCAACAATGTAATACCTCGCAAAGAAGCATTAGACTTTTTTAACGACTGGAAAGCCTTTACAGAAATTAACGAATTAGCAAACAAACATTTTAGAGATAAACGCTTTAGCATGAAAGGCATACCTCCTAAGCTAAGAAGTATTGCTGATGAATATTTAAAATCGAAAGGAATAGAACAAACAGTTGCCCCCATATCAATAATAGCTGATGATTTTCAGAAAGGGGTAAATACCAAGAAAAGAGAAAAAACAAAAGCTGCAGAGGTTGAACATGCAATTCGCCACTATATTGACATAAATATAGACGAAGACCCTGAATTATTTGCTTCGTTTTCCGAAGCTTTAGAAAAAATACTAGAAAACTTTAAGGGCAACTGGAAAGCCATTTATGAAGAATTAGAAAAACTGCGCGAAAAAATAAAGAATAGGGAAAAAGAAGAAACGTTTGGACTTGACCGCAAAAAGCAAATGCCATTCTTTCGGATTTTTAAAGCCGAATTATTTGATAACCGTACCCTTACCGAAGAAGAAATTGCACTTACAGTAAACCTAACCCAGCACATTGTTAATTTAGTTGTAACCGAAATTAAGCTAACAGGTTTTTGGGATAGTCCTCCAGCACAATTGAAGCTAAAAGAATTTTTACAAAAGTGCATTTTATCTCCTGATTTTAAGGCAATTCCTAACATCATCACAAAAAGACACGAATTAATATCAAGAATAATGGAATTGGCAAAAACCAACCACTTTAAAATCATTGACTAATGCAATTTGACTATGAAATAAAATACAGTAAAAGAAAAACGCTAAACATAACTGTAGAGCGTGATAGGAAAATTATTGTACGCGCACCCATTAATACTTCACAACAAAAAATAGAATCTATTATCCAATCAAAAAGCCAGTGGATAAAAGAAAAAATTAGTCACACACAAAAATATCCTCTAGACTATAAACCCAAGGAGTTTATTTCAGGCGAAACCCTTTTATACTTAGGAAAAAACTATCAACTATTAGTAGTTGAAGAAGAGATAAATGATATAGTGTTTAATCACCGTTTTCTTATATCAAAAACCAATCAATCAAAAGCAAACGAGTTGTTCAAGAAATGGTATCTACATAAAGCTCAGAAAAAAATAGAACCATTAGCAAAAAACTATGCAAAAAACCTAGGAGTAAAATATAATGAGTTTAAAACATCTGAAATGAAATACCGCTGGGGGTCATGTACCCCTAAAAACAATATCATTTTTAATTGGCGTATTATAAAAGCTCCTATGTATGTACTTGAATATCTTGTCGTCCATGAATTAGTTCACCTATTGGAAAATAACCATACTCCAAGGTTTTGGAATATACTTTCGATACAAGTCCCCAATTATTTAAAAGCAAAAAAATGGCTTAAAGAAAACGGACACCAACTAGAAGTGGACTTTTAAAAGACATCTTTCTGACTAATATTATTTTGGGGAAAGAAACAACATTCTACGCCTTATATGAAAACAGTCCTCAATGAGAGAGAGCCTTACTTAACTTATACAACCCTCCAAATAATACTTCTTTTAGCCTTTTCCTTTGTTGCTTGTAGCCTTATCTTATTCATTACAAACCAATACCTGAGAGAGAGCCTACATACTACCCCCAATATAAAAACACTCCCCCGCATAAAAAAATACCCCCCCGGTGCTTTTTTTCCAAGCGTTGAAAAGGTTACTCATTACACCTTTGAACTTGAATGCTAAGTGAGAGATACTGAACTGAACTTGTATAACTATGGGAAAAGCCTTGTAAGCTAAATGAAGGCTTTGTGTGTAATATTTTATACGATAGAGACAATAGGTTAAACTTAAACCCTTGTGTAAATAATCGTTTCCTGTTTTCCTTTTAAGCGGAACGCATCTGCCTTAGTTGAGATAACCTTATTGTATTTGGAGTTAAACCCAATAAATGTATATTCGGACATTGTATTCAAGTCCGCTTAACCAAAGAACAAAAGATTAAGATTGCCAATAGTGAAGATGTGTTTACTATTATGCAAGCGGTGCTGAAGCGTGAAAACAGGTTAGGCCGTCAAAAAGAACACTTTTGGGTAATCGGGTTAACCCCTACCCTTGTTATCTCATTTATTGAGTTGGTAGCATTGGGCAGTTTAAACAAAGCCGGAGTAGAACCCTTAGACGTGTTTCACTTAGCATCTTCAAAAAATATTCGTAAGATTATACTTGTGCATAACCATCCTTCAGGGAACCTAACCCCAAGCGGTGAAGATATAAACCTAACAAACAACTTAAAGATGGGGGCAAAATATCTAAACATTGAAATTTTAGACCACCTTATCATTTCTGAAACCGGTTATGCAAGTGTACCTATTTGAATTAACCTTAAAAGTTAAACCTGCATGAAAAAAGCTGTACCTATTACCATATTTTTTATTTTCATTTTACTTCTTGCAAATGCCTATTTATCTTACAATATGCATACAAAATTGTTAGATGTTCAAAAAAGGATTGATACTATACAGAGAAGAACAAGAAATATTCAAATTCAGACAGATGAAGACTTGCAACAAATAAAATACGACCTGCAAGATGTTCAAAGTAGAATAGACGACCTTTCTGACAATTATACTAAAATACGGATTACAAGTGAGTGATATTTGTCTTCTTTTGTACCCTATTTGTACCTTGAAAAACAGTAAACCGTTAAACCCCTTACCAATACTGTTAACAAAAAAGTTAGTTACTTTTTGTATCGGAAAGTAGCTAATCTTTGTCATTCCGAAGCGCAGCGAGGAATCCTATAACAAATATGTTAACTGTTTACATATTCTTTATAAGATGCTTCCTTCGTCAGCATGACAGGAAACCAATAATGCAAGGTCTTCCTAAGTAGTCCCACTAAGTTGGGTAGCCTTAAAACCCGTTTAAGTATAGTTTACACGCTCACTATTACTCCCACGCATACTAATTTGCCTATAACTTTTTAACTTGCCGCCTTATACTATGCACTACCATTTTATATCCATAGGCGGCGCAGTAATGCACAACCTTGCCCTTGATTTACTGGCACAAGGCCACACCGTTACCGGCAGCGACGATGAAATATTCGACCCTGCCCTTACCCGATTGAAAGAAAAAGGCTTATTGCCCGAAACCTTCGGTTGGTTTCCCGAAAAAATCACACCGCAGGTTGATGCCGTTATATTGGGCATGCACGCCCGTACCGATAATCCGGAGTTACAAAAAGCTAAAGAATTAGGCTTGCCCATATACTCCTTCCCCGAGTTTATATACGAACACAGCAAAAACAAAACCCGCGTGGTAATTGGCGGCAGTCATGGCAAAACCACCACCACCGCCATGATAATGCACGTGCTGCACACCTTGGGCAAGCAGTTTGATTACTTGGTAGGCTCAGCCATTGACGGGTTTGAACGAATGGTGCGCATGAGCGATTCCCCCATAGTAATACTGGAGGGCGACGAGTACCTTACCTCGCCCATCGACCCGCGCCCTAAGTTTTTGGTATACCATGCCAATATAGCCCAGCTTACAGGCATTGCTTGGGACCATATCAACGTATTCCCCACGTTTGAAGGGTATGTGCACCAATTTGAGTTGTTTATCAACCAACTACCTGATGGTGCCCCCCTAGCCTATTATGCTGCCGACGAGCATTTGCAAACGTTGGTAGCACCGCACGCAAACCGTCTGCAACTACTCCCCTACGAGGCCCTGCCCCATACCCTTGAAAACGGGCAAACCTTTCTAACCACACCAAACGGTAACTTGCCGTTACAAGTATTTGGCCTGCACAACCTGCAAAACATGGCCGGAGCAAAGCACCTTTGCAACCAACTAGGCATCAGCGATGATGATTTTTATGCAGCCATTTCAACTTTTGGCGGCACCGCCCGCAGGCTCGAAAAAATTAAAGACACCGGCAGTTTAGTCGTTTTTAGGGATTTTGCACACTCACCCTCAAAAGTTAAAGCTACTGTAAATGCTGTAAAACAGCAATATCCCACCCACAAAGTAGTAGCCTGTTTTGAGCTGCATACCTTTAGCAGTCTTAACAAAAGTTTTCTTTCGCAATACCATCAAACATTAACACAAGCCGATGATGCCATTGTGTTTTTTAACGAACACGTGCTTGAACTGAAAAAGATGCCCCCGCTGGATATTGAAACCGTTGCCGAAGCATTTGGCGGCAGTGTTATAGTATACACCGAAAGTAAAATGCTGCACCGCTACCTGCATTCGGTAATTCAAAACAACACAGTATTACTTTTAATGAGTTCTGGAAATTTTGACAATCTACCGTTAGATTTTTAAAAAAATACACGTATGAATTACATCAAAAAAACCACCGTTGCCATACTATTGTTTTCAGCCGCATTTTTAAAGTCGTACGCCCAAACACCAACCGATAGCATTGACAACGGGCTAAAACAGTACATGTTTGTAATGTACACCAAAGGCAGCAACCGCACCCAAGATTCTACAACCACCAACCGCATTCAAGAACAGCACTTAAACCATTTAGACAGCCTGCACGCGCTGGGCTTGTTAAATGTTGCAGGCCCATTTATGGAAGACGGAGACTGGCGTGGTTTATTGGTGCTGGATGTGCCCACTAAGGAGGAAGCAGAAGCACTTGTAAAGAAAGATCCGGCAGTAATTGCAGGACGTTTGAACTACGTTATTTTACCATGGATGACGCAGAAAGGCAACTGTTTCAGGTAGAAATACCTGATTTACAATGCAAACTTTAAAACTTTTTACCCGCCCTTACAAAGATTTTAGTAGTCCATCAAATATTTTTGAAGTATAGGAATGTTCAACTGAGGTGAAATTGCTTATTCCGGTTTTTGGGAAAACTAAAAATATTTGAAAAGATTATGCGTGCTATAGAAAACTACATCATGGAATGCTCAAACACACAGGCAGCAATATTTGGCTACTTGCGTGAGATTATACTATCATTTTCTCCTAATGTTGAGGAAGACATGAGCCACAACACCCCATACTACTACATCAACGGCGGAGCTTGCTATATAAACAACCAAAACAAAGGCACTGCGTTATCGTTTTGTAACGCACATTTGCTAACAGACCCTGAAGGGGTTTCGTTTCCTACCGACGGACAAAATGAAAAACATATCTTCTTCAACTCGATAAAAGAAGTAAATGCCGATTTGGTATTATCAATGTTACACCAAGCTACCACAGCATCTGAAGATGCCACCGCCAAACTTGCTTATTGCTAAATTTTACACGTACACCCTTATACTTTTTTACTACACACACTCGTTATCGCTTAGCAAAAGGATAATGCTGTGTGTACCTGCAAACTTTTAAACCACTTTTACACAGGTATAGCAACTAATTATCGGTTTTGCTATTTTTGATTGTTTGTTCTTTCACTTTTCAAAACAAAATACAATGCATACTATTGAACAGTACATTTTAGCTACAAATAATAAAAATGCGGGCATAGTTGGCTTTTTGCGCCAGCTTATATTTTCATGTTCAAAAAACATAACTGAAAAAATAGCCTACAACTTCCCGTTTTATTACCATCACGGGCGTTTGTGCTATGTGTATGCCCACGACAAAGGAGTGTCGCTTTGCTTTTGCAACGGTGCTGAAATAAAAGACCCGTTTAATCTATTAGACACCACCCCGAATAAACAGGTAAAAAGTATCACGTTTAAAGACATCAAAGATGTTGACTATGATAAGGTAATACCCTTATTGCATCAATCAATTTTGCTTAATGAACAAAAGGCAGGGATAGTGGAAAATGCAGCATTTATGCAGGGCATAGAAAATCACATGCCTGTGAAGCCCTAAAAGCCTCAAAAACTATCAGTTAAAATTTGGTTTTTACCATATTTTTTCTACCTTTGCCGCCCCCCAAAGGAGGATTAATAATTTGACAGAAGAAAACAAAAATCTTGACCCGCAGCCTAACGCAGAAGTAACTGCCAATGAGGTTGCCAAACCAAAAGAGGTAAAAACTGCCTCTGCACCTGCAGCTCCCGCTGACTTTGACTGGAGTATGGACGACCAAGGATTTGGCGGCTACTCTGATGTTGAAAGGAAAAAGCTAGAGAACCTTTATTCAGACACTTTGAGCCAACTTAACGAAGGCGAACTTGTTAAAGGCCAAGTTGTGGCTATTAACGACAAAGACATTGTTTTGAACATTGGATTCAAATCAGACGGTTTGATTGCCCGTACTGAATTCCGCGATTTGCCAGATATTAAAGTTGGCGACGAAGTGGAAGTATTGCTTGAAACTAAAGAAGACAAACTTGGCCAATTAGTTCTTTCTCGTAAGAAAGCTATTGGCGAAAGGGCTTGGGAAAACATCATCAAAGCCCACGAGAACGATGAAATCGTTACCGGCTACATCAAATCACGCACAAAAGGCGGTTTGGTGGTGGATGTTATGGGTATGGATGCTTTCCTTCCCGGCTCTCAAATAGATATTAAACCCATCCGTGATTACGATGTGTACGTGGGTCAAACCATGCAGTTTAAAGTTGTGAAAATCAACCAACTGTTCAAAAACGTAGTAATTTCACACAAAGCGCTTATCGAAGACGATATCGAAGCTCAAAAATCAGACATACTTTCTAAACTTGAAAAAGGTCAGGTATTGGAAGGTGTTGTTAAAAACATGACCTCATTTGGTGTGTTTATTGATTTGGGTGGTGTTGACGGTTTGTTGCACATTACCGATATTTCATGGGGACGTATCAACCACCCAGAAGAGGTATTGCAGCTTGACCAAAAAATCAACGTTGTTGTACTTGACTTTGACGACGACAAGAAACGTATTTCATTGGGCTTGAAACAACTTCAGTCTCATCCTTGGGATAACCTTCCAGAAGAGATTAAAGTTGAAGCTAAAGTAACAGGTAAAATTGTTACCGTTGCTGATTACGGTGCATTCCTTGAAATTGCCCCAGGCATCGAAGGTTTGATACACGTATCAGAAATGAGCTGGAGCCAACACTTGCGCAACCCACAAGACTTTATGAAAGTGGGCGACGAAGTACAAGCGGTTGTTTTAACCCTTGACAAAGACGAGCGCAAAATGTCATTAGGCATCAAACAACTTTCACCAGATCCTTGGGTTAATATCGAAGAGAAATACGCTGTGGGCAGCCGCCACACAGGTATCGTTCGTAACCTAACCAACTACGGTGTATTTATTGAGTTGGAAGAAGGTGTTGACGGTTTGTTGCACGTTTCTGACCTTTCATGGTCTAAGAAAATCAAGCACCCTGCTGAGTTTGTGAAGAAAGATCAAGAACTTGAAGTATTGGTGTTGGAAGTTGACAAAGAAAACCGCCGTTTGAGCCTAGGCCACAAACAGTTGGATGAAAACCCATGGGATACTTTCGAAACCTTATTCCCCGAAGGTTCAGTACACGAAGGTACTGTACTTAAAATCGGTGATAAGAGTGCAACCATTGCACTACCTTACGGTGTTGAAGGGTACGCTCCGGTGAAACAACTTCAAAAAGCCGACAAAGGCAATGCTAAAGAAGACGAAGTACTTGAGTTTAAAGTAACTGAGTTTAGCAAAGAAAACCGTCGCATTACAGTATCACACACTGCACTTTGGAAAGAAGAAGAGAAAGTGAAAAAGGCAGATGCTGATGATAAGAAAGTGAAGGAAGAAAAAGCAGTTTCTAAAGCAGCTAAGAAAATCAACCAAAACACTGAAAAATCAACCCTTGGCGATATCGATGTATTAAGCGCGCTTAAAGCACAGCTTGAATCATCAGAAAAGAAAACAGCCGCTAAAAAAGCAGAAAAACTGCAAAAAGACGCTGAAGCCCGTGTTGAGAAAACAGAAGAACCAACTGCCGAAGAGCCTTCAACCGAAGCTGAAAACGGTAGCACCGAAGAATAATATTCTTTGAACTTTATAGTAAATCCCGCCTCATAAAGGCGGGATTTTTTTTGTTTTATACCTACTGCAAAATATTTTAACCTCTCCACCCACAGATTCCCATTTAAAATGGGAATGACTGCAAACGCGTACACCTCATCTACCAAAAAACGATTCCATAGCAGGCGTAAGTGTGGTGTTGTGTGTTTCGCCTTTCAACTCCCTCATGGGTATTTTAACCCGCAACATACTATCGGCGTCAATCTCCTTCTTAGCCCTGTGGCAGGCTCCTTTTACATAATTAAACTCCTCACCGCCACCCCAATACATATAAAGCGTTCTCAAGTTTTCCTTACCCCTCCTCTTTGCATATTCTGAAGGCATCAAAGTCCCTTCTACCCACAACGAGGGACTAACAGCTATAAATGTGGTAAACAGGGTGTCGGCAGCAAAAAAATCTCGGTAGACCCACAAACCACCAAACGAGTGCCCCACAATTATCCGCTCGTCAGCCCAACCGTAATGAGCTTGTATATAGGGTACTATACCCGAATCTAAAAGATGGTTCATGTGATTGTTATCGGCCATCAAGTCACGGCGGCGTTTCTCTCTGTAATTACCAAAATGGGCAATACCCACCAGTAGCGTATTACTGTGAACGGAATCATTAAAAAACTTTCGCAAATAATTACCTGCCTTTAGGCTGGCATCAAAATAAAAGATGATGGTATCGTAAGAACCTTTAACATCCCTTTGGCGGTAGTTATCAATCCGTATTTCAAAACTGTCGTTAGCAACAGTATCAAACAAAACAACGTTCTCTGTCCCCTTTTGCACATAGGGTGATTGGCAACATAAAAATGAAGCTGCAAGAAGTATAACTAGCTTATACATTATAAAAACAATTTAGTGATATGTTTTGTAATAGCATATCCGATAAATTCGTTCTCAATTTAAACGCTGTGAAAATTAAAAAGTTAGTAAAAGGTTTGCTTTGGACGATAGCCATCTTACTGATTTCTTCTACGGCGGTATTCTTTTATTTAACTGATGTTTCTAAAGTAAACCCTAAAACGGTAGCGTTTTATAACCAATTAAAAGACTCTTTAAATGAAAGAGGGTATAAAGCCGACTTTTATATTGTGAGTTGCAAACGGCCAAAATGGTTTAACTCAATTCTGGTAAAACTAAAAAGCGGTGCCAAACCTTATAGCCAGCACTTACACGGCAACGCAATAGATATAATTGTTTTAGATGTAAACAACGATGGGAAAAGCAACATTGCTGATGTTGATTTAGTGTTTGATATACTTGATAAGAAAATAGTAGGCGATAGCGGTGGAGTTGGTACATACAAAAAGATGAAAGGTTTTGCAAGCAAGCAAATGATACATTTTGATTATCGGGGAAAACGGGCAAGGTGGCATCATTAAAACTCTGCTACAAATTTCTAACTTCGCAACATGGCAAAAAAAGAGATGAATTACTGGCTGGTAAAATCAGAGCCGTTTAAGTATAGCTGGGAGCAATTTGAAAAAGACGGTGAAACCTTTTGGGACGGTGTGCGCAATTATGCGGCCCGTAACAATCTGCGTAGCATGAAAAAAGGTGATTTGGTGTTGTTTTACCACAGTAACGAGGGTTTGCATATTGTAGGGATTGCCAAAGTGGTGAAAGAAGCCTACCAAGACCCAACCACCGATGATGTGAACTGGGTGGCCGTGAACTTAGCCCCGCACAAAAAACTTAAAAAGCCGGTTGACCTTGCCACTATTAAAACAACTCCTGAGCTGGAAAATATGCAGCTAGCACGTTTGGGCAGGTTGTCTGTAAGTGCTG
Organism: Bacteroidota bacterium; assembly: GCA_008933805.1. Classification (NCBI taxonomy): domain Bacteria; kingdom Pseudomonadati; phylum Bacteroidota; species Bacteroidota bacterium. The sequence goes on along the minus strand of WBUH01000002.1, from coordinate 354,173 downwards.
TAACCCCTGCTGAATTTGATAAAATAATAGCCCTAAGCGAACAATGATAAATTTGCCCCTTACCAAATGCAAACTGCGTCCGCTGCATCCTGATGATGCCGCAAGTATAGCCAAATACGGTAACAACACGCAAATTGCTGATAATATGCGTGACCGTTTCCCAAGTCCTTATCAAAAAGAACATGCTGATTTTTTTATCTCGTCGGTATTGTCGCCAGAAAATAAAGACATGGTAAATGCTATTGAGATAAACGGAGAAGCTGCCGGTGTAATATCGTTGCTGCTAAAAGACGACGTACACCGCCTGAGTGCCGAAATAGGCTATTGGCTGGGCGAAGAACATTGGGGCAAAGGCATAGCCACTGAAGCCGTAAAAGCAATTACCGATTATGCATTTGAAAACACTGATTTGGTGCGCATATACGGCATTGTGTTTCAAAACAATCGCGCATCTGCTACCGTGTTAGAAAACGCTGGCTACCGTTTTGAAGGTACACAGCGCAAAGCCATCTACAAAAACGGCGTAGTATTAGATGCGCTGGTGTATGCCATGGTAAAATAACCACATACTATCGGGCATGGGTTTTGCGTTGCAATTATACCATGCAGCACTTTATCAACTTTTTAGTAAACACTCATCGCGCCAAAGTAGCCTTTTGGTTGGCGGCATCACTTGCTATCAGTTTCGGACTGATATTTACACGAGTAACCATTACAGGAACCGGGCACTTCCGTTTTCTTGTATGGAATTTGCTTTTGGCCTTCATCCCCTACGTTATCAGTACGTTACTGGCTTACCGTACTTCTCGCCGTAAAAACCTGCTGATAATCACAGCCTCGGCATCCCTTTGGCTTTTGTTTTTTCCCAATGCTCCTTACATACTTACCGATTTATTTCACCTTAAACAACGCAGCGGCATCCCCTACTGGTTTGATTTGTTGATGTTATTAAGTGCCGCTTGGACGGGCCTGATGTTGGGTTTTGTATCGCTGGCCGATATGCAAAGCGTTATCAGCAATACGTTTAACAAGCTAACGGGATGGATATTTGTGGTGATAAGTATGTTGCTTACCGGTTTTGGTATTTACCTTGGCCGCTACGAGCGTTGGAACAGTTGGGACATTGTAACCAACCCTACAGGATTAGCAAAAAATATACTTTCATACACCCTGCACCCAATGGATTATCCTCGTGTTTGGGCAATGACCGTTGCTTTTGCAGCGTTTTTGATCGTTGGTTACTTCACCATTCGTCAATTAGGCAAAATACCTCTCACTGCTACAAAAAACGATAACGCTTAAGCCGCTAAATATTCCGATATTTACGGCTACTTGACAACATATACCGCATACTATTCTTCGCCCATCGGGTTAATTGCTGTTACAGGCACCGAAACCCACATTACCCGCATTGATTTTTGCAAAGGGGATGAAAAAGCGCTGCCTGAAACGCCCGCTACACCCGTAATGCACCAATGTATTACAGAGTTGGAAGAATACTTTGCCAACCGACTTACCACCTTCACCGTACCTTTACAACCTGCGGGAACTGATTTCCAGAAAAAGGTATGGGAGGAGTTAATGAAAATACCTCACGGTAAAGTAATCAGCTATAACGAAATGGCCAAACGCTTGGGCGATGAAAAGGTAATACGCGCTGCCGCAAGTGCCAACGGTAAAAACCCGATTGGAATACTTATACCCTGCCACCGTGTGATTGGGGCTAATGGTGATTTGGTAGGCTACGCAGGCGGCTTGGATAAAAAACGCCTGCTCTTAGAGCACGAAGGCGCAATAGCAAAGAGTTTGTTTTAATTCAATGGAACTAGATAACGAAACTATTTGGTATGTATTTACCCATTGTAATGAACTACTTACTTTGGATGAAAAAGACGCACACACAAAGTTCTATACCGAAAGGGATATTAGCGAAAGGGCTTCGAGAGCTGGTAATGAACAGTTTTGGGTTAATTTTTACCTCAGAGCCGGTAGATTAAAACCCGAATATCCTTAAAGTACCATTAATCTCTTAAAAGACGGCATCAAAGTGTTTGAACAAAAAACTGCGATCCGAATTTTAAACGAGTACCCTAATCATCCTTTACTTAATTTTTGCCCTGAATGCGGTAAGCTGACTCGAACCCCGCTTGCAAAACAATGTAGGTTTTGCCGTCACGATTGGCATTAAGAATAATTTTAATAATAGAAATAATATTAGGCGGATTAAAATCCACCACTTTTGAAATTACACTATGCAACGGGACTTAAGTCCCGTTGCATAGTGTAATTTTAACAGAATGGGGTTTCAACCCCATTTAACAACCCATCACACTTCTTAACCCAAATCAATGAGTTTGGAAAACGCGGGCAATAGCTTTGTACCCGTTAATCAAATTCACATGAACACCCCCAAAAGAAACGCACTATACATAGGCATCTTATTCATCATTCCGTTTTTTGCATACAGCACCGCCGATGGGTTTATCAGCACAGCATTAAACAGCACTGCAATAAACAGCAACTCTCTTATCATCGGAGCTGCTTTGGTGCTTGTAAATGCACTGTGCGTGGCATTAATAGGAATAGTAACCCATACTACTCTCTCGCACTTAAACCCTGCCGTAACCAAAGCATACCGCCTCACCCGCTTGTTAGAAGCATTGGGGTTCATTATCATAGCCGCTACAGTATTATACTTTACATATTCAACTCAACACAATGTAAGCAGCACCAAAAACACTCTCTTTTGGGCGTATCAATCCGCAATGTTAGTCTTGAGTTTAGGCAGCTTACCGTTCTTTAAGTTCTTGCAACAGCAACAAATCATCCCCCGTTACATGTCCATTTGGGCTATTGGCGGTTATGTATTGCTTGCAACAGGTTCATTGTTAGAAATGGCTGGACTCCCCTTTGGCCTGTACCTTTCCATACCCGGCGGTTTATTTGAATTGGTATTTGCCATTCGCTTAATGGTAAAAGGATTTACAACAGCTAACCATACCATTTAAACCTAAACCGCATTTCTTACCAAAAGTCAATGCGCGGCAAAAACAGTAACAGCAACTTTGCAGGCATAAACAATGAAAACAATGTCAGCGCTAACATCAACAGAATACTGCCAACAGAAAACCGCTTCATTTATAGGTACAGTATTAATTATCATGGCCATCGTGGCCGGCTATTCTTACAGTTTCTCATTAAATACGCTTTGGGCACGAGGCAATGCCGCACAAACCGTTATTAATATTCAACAATCGCCTATACTGTTCAGAACAGGTTTTATAGGATGGATAGTTATTTTTCTGCTGGATGTGCTATCAGCGTGGGCTATGTATCATTTTTTTAAACCGGTGAGCAAAAACATAGCCACCCTTAATGCGTTGCTCCGTCTGTCCTATTCTTGCATTTTAGCCGTTGCAATAGGAGCGCTGGCTGTAGCATTATTGCTTACTGGTAACGGAACCTCGTTATCCCTTCACAACCAACTTGTCTTACTTTCAATAGAAACCTTTAACAGCATTTGGACGGCAGGGTTATTATTGTTTGGCATCCACCTTGGCTGCTTTGCCTACTTACAGTTTAAGACCGTTCAAATTCCTGCATTTCTTGCTGCCCTCACAACAATTGCAGCAGTGTGTTATACGGGTATTTCCCTTACCAAAATAATAACACCGCAATACAGCAACGAGATAGCAAGTATGGAAACTGTTTTAAGCTTACCTATGGCATTGGGAGAACTTGCCATAGCTATATGGTTGATAGTAAAAAGTAAAACGTTTACCCAACGGCAGGTTTAGTCTTTTGAGCTACCCGTTTTCTAATCCTGCTCAACGATTCGGGGGTAATGCCCAAATAACTGGCAATTTGGTGTTGCGGAACACGTTGCAAAAGCTCGGGACGATTGCTCAATAAATCCAGGTATCTTTTTTCAGGAGATGAGGTGATAAATGCCGCAAAATCTTCCTGCGTTTTACCATAGTCCTCCTCAATCATACTTCGAGTAATTGTGAGCAGTTTCGGGAATTTCGCATACATTTTCTCTTCCTGTCCCAAATTGCCCACTATCACAGTGGTGTCTTCAACACAAGCAACAAAATGTTTTGAAGGTGTTTGAGTAGCATAGCTGGCCACTGAAACTGCGGCCTGCCCCTCAGTATAAAATGCCGTAGTTTTTTCATCGTTGTCTGTTAAGTAATATTGACGCAAACAGCCTTTCAGTAAAAAAAAGCACTCATCACAAAGTTCTCCTTCACGCAATAACACTTCCCCTTTTTTGTATGATTTTACCACAAGGTTTTGTGCAATTGCCTCGCGCTCTTCATCGGTAAGAGTGTCAAAACTGTTTAAAAAACTAATTAGCTCGCCATCGGCCATCTTTACTCACTTTTAAAATTTATCACTAACCAGTAACCGTTTGCGTATTCTGCTCAACGATTCAGGTTTCACACCTACATACGTGGCAATTTGGTATTGGGGAATGCGTTGTGCAATATCGGGCCTGCCTTCCAACAGTTTTAAATACCGTTGTTCAGGCGTATCAGTAATGTATGAAGCCATCCGTTGCTGGTGTTCTGCCACTACCCTTTCCATCACCTTACGGGATATGGTTTCAAACTTTGGAAACTGGGCATACAAATCGTTCTCTCGTTCGGCATTGCCCACCACCAATGTTGTATCCTCGGCGCATACAAAAAAATGGTCGGCAGGTAGTTGCTGCATAAAACTATTCAACGAAATTACCCATTGCCCCTCTGTAAAAAAGTTATTGGTCTTTTCCTCCCCTCCTACCAAATAATATTGGCGCACACAGCCCTCCCAAACAAAGTAGCACTCAGTACTAATTTGTCCCTCACTAAGCAGCACAGTGCCCTTCGCAAACGATTTCAGCACCATACTATCTTCAATAGCCTGTGCCTCAACATCGCTCAACGGATGTATCTGCCTAAAATATTCAACCAGTTTGTTGGGCATGGATGTAACAAAAATAACACAACCCGCGCGTATTACTGTAAAATGGGGTTAAGCATAAAGCCATACTCTGTGTAAGAAAATCATCCCACTTACGCAAAATCCCCTTTACTTTGCATCCATATAGCTACCTAATTCCATGTCAGAAAAAATTATCTTTTCAATGGCGGGCGTAAGCAAAATTTACCCCCCGCAAAAGCAAGTACTTAAAAATATATACCTGTCGTTTTTCTACGGTGCCAAAATAGGCGTACTGGGTTTGAACGGTGCGGGTAAATCAAGCCTGCTGAAAATTATTGCAGGCATCGATAAAAACTACAACGGCGAGGTAGTTTTCAGCCCGGGTTATAAGGTAGGGTATTTGGAACAAGAGCCTAAACTTGACGAAACCAAAACCGTTAAAGAGATTGTGCAAGAAGGCGTGCAACACATTGTAGATGTGCTGGCCGAATACGAAGCGGTGAACTTGAGACTATCGGAGCCGATTGACGAGGATGAAATGATGAAGTTGATTGAGAAACAAGGCGAGCTGATGGAAAAGATTGATGCCTACAATGCTTGGGAATTGGATAACCGACTTGAGATTGCAATGGATGCATTGCGCTGCCCCGAAGGTGATACATTGATAAAACCATTATCAGGCGGTGAGCGTCGTCGTGTGGCATTGTGCCGTTTGTTATTGAGCGAACCGGATATTTTGTTGCTGGATGAGCCTACCAACCACTTGGATGCTGAAAGCGTGCTGTGGCTGGAGCATTTCTTGCAAAGCTATAAAGGGACTGTAATTGCAGTAACCCACGATCGTTATTTCTTGGATAATGTGGCGGGTTGGATTTTGGAACTTGACCGCGGCGAGGGTATTCCTTGGAAGGGTAACTACAGCAGCTGGTTGGAGCAAAAATCACAACGGATGGCGCAAGAAGAGAAAACCGAGAGCAAACGTCAGAAAACCCTTGAGCGTGAGTTGGAATGGGTGCGCATGGCTCCCAAAGCACGTCAGGCTAAGGGTAAAGCCCGTTTGGCTGCATACGACAAGCTATTGAGCGAAGAGAGCAAAGAAAAAGAAACCAAACTTGAGTTGTTTATTCCGCCGGGTCCTCGTTTGGGGGATGTGGTGATTGAAGCCCAAGGGGTGAGCAAAGCCTTTGGCGATAAGTTGCTGTTTGAAGATTTGAACTTTAACCTGCCAAAAGCGGGCATTGTGGGGGTTATTGGCCCTAACGGTGCGGGTAAAACCACGTTGTTTAAATTGATTTTGGGCTTAGAGCAACCCGATAAAGGCTCGTTTAAAGTGGGTGAGACGGTTAAAACTGCCTACGTTGACCAAAGCCACGACGGGTTGGAAGCGGATAAAACCGTGTTTGATGTAATTGCAGGCGGCACCGATACCATGATGCTGGGCGATAAGCAAATCAACTCACGTGCCTATATTTCTAAGTTTAACTTTAGCGGTAACGACCAAAGCAAAAAGGTAGGGGTACTATCGGGCGGTGAACGTAACCGTGTGCATTTGGCTCTTACGCTGAAAGACGGCGGTAACGTACTGCTACTGGATGAACCTACCAACGATATTGACGTAAATACCTTGCGCGCGCTGGAAGAAGCCCTTGAAAACTTTGCAGGCTGTGCGGTGATTATTAGCCACGACCGTTGGTTCCTTGACCGGGTGGCCACGCACATTTTAGCTTTTGAAGGTAACTCACAAGTGTATTGGTTTGAAGGTAACTTTAGCGATTACGAAGAGAACCGTAAAAAACGCCTTGGTGATGCCCAACCTACAAGGGTTAGGTTTAAGAAACTAGGGGTTTAAATACTATAAAATCTTATTTCTAAATCCGAAAACTGCATTGTTGGTTTTCGGATTTTTTATTTAACGGGATTGCTCACAGGCTTTCTATTTGCCGCAAAGGCGCGAAGTCGCTAATTATGATACTTTGTGTCTTACTGTCTTCGTGGCTAAAAAACGTTAATCATATAAACCTATGTAACGTAGTTAATTTAGGGTTACCCCAAAAACACTGGTTTCAACCTGCCGAAACGCTATTGACCTGTTTCAGATTTTTATTTAGTGGGATTGAAGGTGATTCCCTCCAAACAGGCTTTTTATTTGCTGCAAAGGCGCGAAGTCACTAATTTATAATACTTTGTGGCTTACTGTCTTCGTGGCTAAAAAACGTTAATCATATAACCCTATGTAACGTAGTTAATTTAGGGTTACCTCAAAAACACTGGCTTCAACCTGCCGAATAATAGCCCAAACAACCATTTATACCCCTAAAAACTGTAAATCGGAGCCTTGCGGATATCCACACAGTTATGCACCCATCTTTTTGGTTTACAATAATTTGATATTTGAAAAGTGCCGTTTTCTGCTATCTTTGAGTATATGTGGAGAAAACTTGACGGCACGAAGCTCGGCGAGGACATCTTGACCGAAGTGGAGACAACAATTTTAAACGAGCGGGCCATGGGCAACCGATTAAAGGTGTGCATTGGTACCGACTCACAAGTGTATGGGGAAACGATTGAATACGCCACCGTAATTGTTTTTGTACGTGAAAAGCGCGGCGGCTTTATGTTTATCAAAACCGATAAGCAAAAAGCAGGCATTACCGTAAAAGAACGTATGCTGAACGAGGTGGCAAAATCAATTGATGCGGCCTACCAATTGTGCAACCTGTTGGATAAATACAACGTAGAGCTTGAGGTGCATGCGGATATTAATACCAGCCCTCAGTTCAAATCAAACAGCGCACTTAGCGAAGCTATGGGGTACATTTTAAGCATGGGCTTTATTTTTAAAGCCAAACCCAATGCGTTTGCAAGTTCGTATTGCGCCAATAAGGTGGTGAATTAGGTCTTTATTTCCCGCAAGGCTTAAAACGAAATAAGCCACCCTTATCGCCTGAGCATCTCTCCGCTCGGGTAAAGAAATTATTGTCTGTTAAATAAACGTTGCCAAAAACTTTTCTTCACTGGTTTTTCTGCCGTAAAACTCCAATCAAACCCTGCAACAGCCGCTATTTTGTCAGCCATAGTTTGCCCCTCTATGCCGGTAAACAACTCTATCATGGGTTGCTCAGCAACGGCGCAATACGGCCAGTAATGTTCTATCACATCATCACAACGGCGGGTAGTAAACTCCTTTTGTAAAAAGTACGAAAACGCCAGTTGCTCCATCACGTGTTTTTGGTAGGCGGCCAGCATGGCATCGGTAAGTTGCAGCACCTTTTCCATAACAGGTCGGGCATTGGTATGCAATCCAATCACGCCCGCATTCCACATAAAATACTCGGCCGGTATATTCACCTTTTCACCGTTTGTTAGGGTAAATGTATTGGCCTTTACAAAACGGTGTATCTTTTTAATTATCGGGTTGGCGTTGCTTTTCAGTTGGGCTTCGGGCAAGTGCATCAGCGCATTGCTATCGTCAATTTGGGTAAACAGTTCCGCAGGCGATTGCTTAAACCACGTATCGCTATCCAAGTAAATAAACTTGCCGCTGTATTTTGAAGCAAAATCAAGCAGCATCTGTATTTTCACCCGATGCACAAAATTGTGTTCACCTTTCCATTGCTGCACCGTTTCGGGCGGCAGTGGTTCACACACCACAAACTCTTTTATATCCTCAAAAAAAGCAGGGTTATCCGTGTACAAAACTATTTTATACCCCTCCTGCCCTTGTAGGTACCTAAGCAGCGAGAGTACGCAAAACTTCGCTTCGCGCAATATGCGCTCTTTGCCGTAGCACTGTATTACAAAATAATTCATCTATTCAGGCAGGCTATAACGTTCAATAATCCAATCGGGTAAAGCAGCAGCGCGCCCCGTAGCCATATCAATCATGGTGTAATCAAAATGCCCGGTACAGCACAACTTCATCCCTTCTTTCTTCAATATCTCAAAATCAACCTTGGCAGTATGCTTTTCAAAATGGACAAGTTGAGTACTCACCACAAAGTAATCGCCCAATTTCAACGGGCGCTTAAACTCCATGTGTGTAGATACAATCACCCACCCGAAACCGTTTTGCAGAAACTCTTCCATCGGCATACCGTAGCAACGTCCCATTTGGTCGTAACGGGCAGCCAATACATAATCAATATAGCGACTGCTGTGCACGTGGCGGAACATATCAATGTCGTCCGGCCTCACCTGCATTTCGCTCTCGTATTTATTCTTATTTAACTTCAAGGTATGGTTTATTGAATTTAAAATTAGCGACTTGCGCATTCAAATCATAAATCAACAAGTCAACAAATCAAAATTTACTTGTAAAACTCCATGTATTCCGCGGCCAACTCAACATACACGGCGGCATTGCGCTTCACCTTTTCCACCTGTTCGGGGGTAAGGGTTTTCACTATTTTAGCCGGAGTGCCCACCACCATGCTAAAAGCAGGGATTTCCATGCCCGCGGGTACTAATGCATTTGCCCCTATAATACTAAAATCGCCCACTTTGGCACCGTTCATCACGGTACTGTGCATTCCTACCAACACATTATCACCAATGGTAGCCCCATGCACCAGCGCAAGGTGGCCTATAATGCAATCGTTACCAATGGTGGCTGGTTCGTTGAGGTCAACGTGTATCACGGCATTGTCTTGTATGTTGGTACGGTGTCCGATGGTAATAGAGTCGCTGTCGGCTCTCAACACCGCGCCAAACCATACGGAACATTCATCACCCAACGATACATTACCAATTACTGTAGCATTGGGGGCTATAAATACATTTTTGCCCTTTTGAATAGGCTTAGACAGGATTTGCTGTATATCCATAGGGCAAAGATAGGCAAACCGAAGGTGCAGTATTGTATTACCGGATTGAAATCCGGTGCTTTGGAGATTACCCCATCGGTGAGGACTTAAGTCCTCACCGATGGGGTAATCTCAACAACGCGGGGTTTAAACCTCACGTTGCAAACTCATCCCAAAGTCAATACAAATACGTTATTGTCCTATTCGTCTCGAAGGATAACTCCTATTTTTGCTTTGAAACTATGGAAATTCTCCCCTTACAACCCGAAGACTTACCCCGTTTATCTGAAATTCAACCGACCGATTGGGGCGACATTACCCCCAACGTAACTTATTACCTCAATTCGCCGCATTGCAGCCCGATAAAAGTGGTTGAAAACGGTGAAATTATTGGTACAGGCTCTGCCATCCGCCACAAAGACACTGCATGGCTGGCCTTGATTATCGTTCACCCGCAACACCGTAACAGAGGTTTGGGCGGTATCATCACAAAGTATTTGGTAGATATGCTAAAAGCCGAAGGCTTTGAAACCGTTTACCTGATTGCTACCCCAATGGGTGAACCTGTTTACAAACGTTTGGGCTTTGAAATAGAAACCGAATACCTGTTTTTCAAGGGTGAGCTTAAGGAAACTGAAACGCAGCCCAATATCATTCCGTTTGAAGCCAAACACCTGCCCCGCATTTACGAGTTAGACCAACAATCGTATGGTGAAAACCGTTGGTACCGCATGGATGAAAATTTACAAACCGCAAGGGTGTATGAACACAACGGCAAAGTGGAAGGGTTCTATTTACCCTCATTATCTGAAGGATTGATAGTTGCCGCAACACCCCAAGCAGGCATCGCACTGATGCAACTGCGCGCCCAAACCCACGAAGTATTTATCCTCCCTGTTGATTGTGCCGCAGGTATTGAGTTTTTAAAAACCAACGGTTACCAGGAAGTTCGCAACGCCCAACGGATGCGTTTGGGCAAACAACGCCCCTTTAACCCCGCCATGTTATACAACCGTGTAGGCGGCCCGATAGGGTAGCAATATTGCGAGTTATTTATTTTTAAAACACAAATCAATAATCGCTTTGATATGTTTCCCATCTCCATATTCAGGCCATATCCTCCTAAACTCCTCATCTTTTGATAATTCATTCAGTGAGTAAAGAAAACTAAGCTGTTTGCTGTTTCTCATAAAGCAACAATTACTACCCATTCCTATTAAGATTGAAATTATGTCGGGAGTACCTTCTTCTACGTACTCCCCTCCTGTTATGCTATCAAAATCATGAAGATTATTCTTTAGATACATCATTGCTTTATTCCCATTCATAACCCAACCATAAGAGCAGCTATCGTATATGTATCTTTTTATTTTCATAAAATTGGGGCAATCTGAATGTATTTGATGCCCTATTTCCAGTTCGTCAATTCTCCCTCTAATCATATAACCAACACTATCAACGTGTTTAAAAAACCCGTACTTAAAATTCTTGTATTGCTTTAAACTACTATACACATCGTAAGTTAAGATGTCAACAAACAGGAATGCCGACGCACGGTTAACTTCTTCCAAGTCAGTAGTCTTTATCAAAAAAACCAATGTGTCATCTTCATTTGAAACACTAATATCCCTATTATATTGTTCAAGATTTCCGTTAAACTCATTGGTTTCAAATACTTTGAAAAGATTACCAACAAAAATCAAAAATGACAAAACAAGTATTACGACAATAATTTTGTTACGAGATATCTTCATAGCATAATGTTGTTCAAAAGTACAATTCCCCATACCTTCTTCAATAAACTCTCATAACAAGTTCACTATTTTTGCCACATGCCTTTACTTATCACCCATATAAAATCCCTTTACGGAGTTCTTTCACCTGATGTTACTGTGAAACGCGGCGCAGCGATGGCCGATTTTGCACACATTGATAATGCCTATTTGCTGATTGAGAATGGGATTATTAAAGAATTTGGGGAAATGGCCGAGCTTGAAAAATCTTCAAATTCGCAAATCATCAACTCTTCAAATCAGATAAACGCCGAAGGCAGATTAGTACTCCCAACGTTTGTTGATAGCCACACGCACATTGTGTTTGCCCGCACTCGCGAAGAAGAATTTGTGATGAAAATAAAAGGGGCTACTTATGAAGACATTGCCGCTGCCGGCGGTGGCATACTTAACTCAGCAAGGCGTTTGCAAGCAGCCACCGAAGACGAATTGTTTGAGGCTGCTTGGCACCGTTTGCAAGAGCTGATAAGCAAAGGTACCGGAGCCATTGAGATTAAAAGCGGATATGGCTTAACTGTGGCTAATGAACTTAAAATGCTGCGTGTGGTGAAGCGGCTGAAAGAAAAAGCCCCAATCCCTGTAAAGGCTACCTTTTTGGGGGCACACACCTACCCTGCCGACTACAAACAAAACCACGAAGGGTACTTACAACTGATTTTTGACGAAATGCTGCCTGCCATAGCTGCTGAAGGCTTGGCTGATTATATAGATGTGTTTTGTGAGAAAGGCTTTTTTAGTGTTGAGGAAACCGCCCGCATATTAGAAGCCGGTGCAAAACACGGTTTAAAAGCTAAAATACACGGCAACCAGCTGGATTACAGCGGCGGTGTGCAAGTGGCCGTAGCCCACAATGCCGTTAGTGTTGACCATTTGGAACACGCCGGAGATGCTGAAATAGAAGTGCTGAAAAACAGCAATACCCTACCCGTTGGCCTGCCCGGCTGTTCGTTCTTTTTAGGGTTGCCCTACACGTCCGTTCGTAAATTAATTAATGCAGGATTGCCCGTAGTGCTGGCCAGCGATTTTAACCCCGGCAGTTCTCCCGCAGGGGATATGCGTTTTATTACTGCGTTGGGCTGCATACAAATGAAACTTACCCCCGAAGAAGCTTTTAATGCTACTACCATCAACGGTGCAGCGGCGTTAGAATTATCAAAAGAAACGGGCAGTATAACCGTTGGTAAAAAAGCTAATTTTATTGTCACTAAGCCCATCCCTTCGCTGGCGTGGATACCTTATGCGCATCAAAATAATTGGATAGAAAATGTTTTTATTAACGGCATAAAAGTGTAATTTGCTGTTACTAACTATCTATTGCTATCTAACTTATGAAATTAATTACTTGGAATTTGCAAGGCGCAAATGACAGTGACGGCAGCAAGTGGGCTATTGTAGCCACTCAGTTTATAAAAAAGTATAAAGCCGATATTGTTTGTTTGCAGGAAAGCGGATGGCCACTTGCCAACCCTGATTTTATGAGGGTATATGAGGAAAACATTGAGCTTATACCCTACCCCACCCGTTTTAAAGGCAATAAACCACCCGACGGGGTAAATTATACCCAATTTATTTGGCGACCGTTTAAAAACGGTAGAGAGGAAGATATACCCATTTATGTTTTTTGGATGGAAACCGACGACGACGGACACAGGGTGAATCTTACCATTTTATCACTCATAAAGCCTTACTACCTGTTATACGTTGAGCCCGTTACCGTTACTGATACATTTTCTACTCGCCCTGCTATAGGAATAAACCTTGGTGTGCCCAATTTTTTCTGCATTCATGCCAATGCAAGAACCAAAGGTGGTGATGCTCCAAGGTTAATAGAAACCATTAACGACCGATACCGGGTTTGGTTTGCCGCAGGTGATTTTAATAAAGACCCTGATACCGAATGGAACCCCGCGGGGGTGATTTGGCCGCCCGGAAGCGCTACACACGATAACGGCAGTTGGCTGGATTATATGGTAGCCTATACCGGTTTTAACAGGGGTGTGGTGCTGAATAAACAAGCTTCCGACCATTTTCCTGTAGAGTATGTTTTCTAATCTCACTTTCACACATCATATAAAATCTATCTAAGCATTATGAGAATTACAACATGGAACATGCAAGGCGCTACGAATAGCGCCGACAGCAAATGGACTATCGGTGTCCAACAATTATTAGCCACTGATAAAGTGGATTCTGACATAGTATCTCTGCAAGAGTGCGGAGCTGCTCCTCCATCAGCCGTTGCGGCGGTAGCCCCCGCATGGATTGGGAATCCCCCCGCTGGACTGGTTACAGGGTATTACACATGGAAACCTTCAAAGGTTACTTACTACGTAGTATGGGCACAAACCGACCCAAACGGCAACAGGGTAAACATTGCCCTTGCTTCACAAACTGCCCCTGCTAACCTTTTGTATGCGCCTCCCGGTTTAGCCGGCGGCAGGCCTGCCATCGGTATGCTGGTGGGTGGTCGCTATGTATTCAGTATTCACGGTTTCTCAGGTAATGGTAACGACGACCCCGGATTGATTAACAATGTGTATGCTATGGGTACGCCCAATTGGTATGTTGCCGGTGATTACAACCGCGAGCCAAACACTTGGGTACCTCCGCACGGGGTTTTATGCCCTCCGGATAAGCCCACCTATCCGTCAACAAAAAGAAAATACGACTACATGGTGAAGAATGCTGCTCCGGCTGTTACGGGCATCACCTTAGATACTTTCGTAGTTTCTGACCATTACCCTGTTGTTTTTGATGTATAAGCAGGGACTACTGTTTGTACGAGATATACGGAATTAAAATCCTGAACTGTTACGATTACCTTCTTGTGCAGGACTTAAGTCCTGCACAAGAAGGTAATTTTAAAAACTATAGTTTTTAACCTATTGCACCGACGGGCATAAAGCCCGCCTCTTTCGTAGTGGTTTGTTTCGAATGGTTTAAAACCATTCGAAACGGAACACTAACGTACAGTATCGAGAATCAAAGTGAGACCATTTAGTTTGACGGTTTTAATTTTGGTTTCACAACTACTAAGTCGCTAATCACAATATTTTGTGGCTTAGTGTCTTTGCGGCAGAATAACTGTTTTAATAGGCTATATAGCAGGGAATTTTACTTTTGATACCATTCCATGTTTTTTAACTTATGCTTACTTTCGGATGAAATTTTGAGGCTGTAATGGACTTTGGACGCATACCTGATATTGAACACACCGATTTCAGTTTACCCCCTACCCCGCCTGAAACCCTTGAGGTGCTTTCTAAAGCAGGGAAAAAAGGTAAGCCTGAAATTTTTGTGGGCTGTCCCGTTTGGGGCGAAAAGGAATGGGTAGGTAAAATATACCCCAAAGGCACCAAACCCAAAGAGTTTCTGCACTATTACTCCACCCAGTTTAATTGCATTGAGCTAAACAGTACCCACTACAATTTTCCCAATGAAATACTAGTAGAGAAATGGAAAGCCGACGTACACGAAGGGTTTAAGTTTTGTCCGAAAATTACCCAAGACATCAGCCATTTTAAACGTTTGGTTGGAACTGACGGCATGGTGGAAGACTTTTGCAAAGCCATTCAACTGCTTGAGGGGAATTTAGGCACTGTGTTTTTGCAACTCCCGCCTAATTATACTCCCAAAGGGTTAAGCGATGTGATACGGTTTGCCGAAACTTTCCCTAAAAACGTTCCGTTGGCTATCGAGTTCAGACACCCGCACTGGTTTAGCGATGCATGGGTGCGGAATGAGATTTTTGCGGCATTGCAACATTTTAAAGTAGGTACAGTAATTACCGATGTAGCAGGTCGCCGTGATGCAGCTCATCAACGTCTTACCACCCCCGAGGCTTTTATCCGTTTTGGAGCCAATGATTTACACCCTACCGATTATCCGCGTATGCAGGATTGGGCCAACCTGTTACACGATTGGGCACAGCAGGGTTTGCAACGGGCATATTTCTTCCTACATACCCCAATAAAACATTACAACCTTGAGCTGGCTACGTATATGATTGATGAGTTAAACAAATTAGGGTATGATTTAAAAGCTCCCTATCCTTACTCAGAGCCAAAGAAAATAAACCCGCAAAGCAGTTTGTTTTAAAGCGTGCGGTAAAAATCAAGCAACTGGCCACAAATCACCTTGTTGTCGTATCTCTCCTCAATAAGTCGGCGTGCGTTTTGTCCCAATTGGGTACGTGTATTTTCGTCGGTAAGTAATTGTATCAGTTGATTTGCCACCTTTTTAGGGTCTTCGCCTATCAGAATATTCTTCGCTTCCGTAAAATCAATTCCTGCTGCTGCACGAGGGGTAGCCACAATAGGTTTGCCCAGTGCCATACCCTCTAATATCTTCACACGAATACCGCTGCCGCTTAGCAAAGGCACTACCATAATGTGGTGCTGTTGCATAAAGCTTACTGCATCGGGTACTTCGCCTGCAATGGTTACATTGGTATCGTTCCGCTCATAAAACCACTGGGGTATTTTTTTTCCTGCCAAATGGAACTGAACATCAGGAAACTGTGTTACCACCAACGGCCATATCTCATCCAAAAACCATTTCATAGCCTCTTGATTGGGTATCCAATCCATAGAGCCTAAATGAAACACATCCGGAGTACCTTGTGGTTGCGCCGTGTGGTCGAACTTATCCAAATCAATCCCGTGTGGAGATAAATATACTTTGCCTTTAAACCCAATGCTTTTAAAGAAATCTTCATCCTCCTGCGTTAGCGATACCAACGCATCTAATTGGTGCAAAGTGGCTTGTTCGTATGTTTTAAGTCGGCTTGCCAACAAACCCAAATACCATTTTTTAACAGGATTGCCTGTATTGGCAGCCAGTTTTTCCCAAATGCGATGCTCAACATTATGGGCGCGCATGGCAATAGGCCCTTTGTAGTGCTTGCGTATATCAGCAATGTATCCTGTAACAAACAGACTTTCTAAGTGAATAACGTCAAACGTATCTTGTTGCAATACCCTTGCAAGCAGTTGGGCAAAGGGTTGTCCGTAAAAACGCACCATGTGGTAAGAGTGCGGGGTAAACAGGTTTAAAAAAGCGTCTTTTGCTTTAATGTCGGTATCTATATCAACACTCTCAAACCCAAAATCATCAAAAAAATAACGGGGCAAAGTGCTCACATCCACATTATCTTTTTTGGGATTAAGGCACACAAACTTTACTTGTGCTCCCGCGGCTTTTAGCCCGTGCAACAGGGTGTGCATGGCTATTACCCCCCCATCTTTCAACGGATAGGGTACTCGGTGTGATACAACCAGAATTTTCATTATTGGTTTGGTTCTTTGCGCTTGCGGCCAAAGCTAACAATGCGGCGCATACCGCGAATATAGGCATCGGGGTCAAATAACGATGAATCGCGGGAGGCTTTTGATGCCAGCCAAACCCCTAGCGGGGTCAGTACGGCGGCGGCAATCCACATACCCACACTGGCAGGCACAACCAACTCGCGGGTAATTTTTTCACCAATGATGTTTAGAATATAAAACACCATAAACAGTAAAATGGCTATCACCATCGGCCAACCAAAGCCGCCTTTGCGCACAATAGCTCCCAGCGGTGCACCGATAAGAAACAGTACTAAGCAGGCTACGGGCAATGTAAATTTCTTATGCCACTCTATGCGGTATCTGGCTTCTTTTTGTAACGTATCCTTGTGCAGTTTTTTGCTGTTTTCAACCGTTCCCTTTGTTGTACGGGCGATATTCAATGCCTGAGAAAACACCATGTTTGCATTGGGGTTTTCCTTTTGTTTCCATTCAGCGGTTGCTTTGTGGTACTCCTCAACATATTGGGGCTTCAGCGTATCAAAAATGTGGTAGTTGGCGTTTACAAACGTTTGCATTTCAAGCAACAGTGTATCGGCTTTTTTTTGTAGCGAGTCTATTCCCTGTTGCAATTGGCCTATGCTTTGTAATTGCTGATTACCCTTAAACAAATCTTCGGCAGTACGGCTCAAATCCAACTGCGATAAGTCAAACACAATCTCTTGTCGTTCAAACTTCATCGAGTTGTGCATAAAAGTTCGGTGATAATCGGGGTTGTCCCGCATTTCTTCAAACCTGCGTCCGTTTATCAGGGTAAAATATAAAAAGCGTTTGTCTTCGCTGCGGGTCATTTCGCCGCGTTCGGCCAATACTACCGTAGTGCTGGCTTGCTCTTTAGTATGGTCGTAAATTACAATGTCGTAAATGTCTTTCCCGTTCTTATCCTTCTTGCCTATCTTAATGCTAAAACCTTCAATATCATTATAAAAAGCCCCTTCGCGAATATCAAACGCCGGCTTTTTGTTTTTCACATCCCAAAACAGCGAAAAGAATTTAAGGTTGGCGGCGGGTATCACATAGTTACCAAACAAGAAACTGCCTGCTGCTAAAATTGCCACAAACAACGCAACCGGGTATAATGCCCTGCGTAGCGGAACACCTGCTGCTTTTATTGATACTAACTCGTACCGCTCGCTAAGGTTACCAAACACCATAATGCATGACAACAGCACGCCCATGGCCAATGAAAGCGGGATAAAGTTGGGAACGCAATAAAACAGTAATTCGGTAACCACGTACCACTCAAGTCCTTTGCCCACCAAGTCATCAATGTACTTCCACAAAAACTGCATTAAGAAAAACAGGGTGGAAATAAAAAAAGTAACAAGAAAAGGCCCTACAAATGAGCGCAGTATAAAGACGTCGATTTTTTTGGTGCCGAACACTATGGATGTTATTTTGCTATTGCCGATGGCAGTTGCAAATTTTCAGCCAAAAAACTGAATATGAAAGAAGTTTTATGAGCCAATGGCTGTTTTTAGGGTTTGTACTTGGGTGCCCCACAATTGTTTTGATTCCTCAACCTCGCTCTCAATAGCAAAATCAGTAATCACAAGCCCAACATCGCCGGTAATTTCGTCTTGGATAATCTCAAATTCAAAAAATTCCTCCTCGTGGCTGTCTTCCCAACGGAAACGAATGTATTTATTAGGGCTGTTCTTTAGCATCTCTGCTTTTTGTTCTGAGCCGGCCCAACGAAAAACATATTCTCTTTTGTCGTGTATATCCACATCATCACAAAACCACTCAGCAAGGCCCGATGGCGTACTCAAATAATTATAAAGAATACTGGGCGAAGATTTAAACCCAAACTCAACTACGTACTTTTTTTTCTTACTCATCATTCATTGCTTTAAAAACACTGTTGCTGCGAAAGTATATGGATAATAGCTTTATTTTGCGTTGACAAAATATACTTTTTACAAAGTAAATCAAAACAATACTCGTGTCAAGTTTTATTAAAAAAAACAAACTGTTTTTCATCCTCTTGTTAGTATTTGCAGGCTTTTTGACACTGCAATTAATATGCTACCCAAAAGGGAATTTAGTATTGTTTTTAGATGGCCTGCACACGCCTGCCGCTGATATTTTCTTTAAACTTTATACCCATATAGGCGACGGACTAACCTCTATCGCTGTGGCTGTAGCCCTGTTTTTACTAGTAACGATGCGCTGGGGATTGCTTACGTTGCTAACCTTTGCGTTATCGGGAGGTATATCGCAACTGCTTAAAACGGTTGTTTTTGGCCCCACTCCCCGCCCCCACCGCTATTTTGAAGGACTTAACCTACTGCACCCTGTTGAAGGTGTGAAAATTGCATACATATACAGTTTCCCGTCAGGGCATACTATCAGCACGTTTGCGCTGTTTAGTATGCTGGCCTTTTTAATACCAAAAAATCAAGGGATTACAGGGTTACTGTTTTGTTTAGCAGCCTTAGGTGGTATAAGTCGTATTTATTTAGGACAGCATTTTACCGAGGATGTATTGGCAGGAATGCTGATTGGCACTCTTTGCTCAATGGTTTTATATTATTGGGTTGAGGAGAAAAAAGGCTTTATGGCTTCGCCTAAACTGGATAAACCTTTGTTGAAATTAAAAAAATGAACAACGAACGTAAACACTACTATATAGTTGCCCTGATTGGTGCGCTGCTATTTATCCCCTTTTTGGGGCAGGTGCATTTGTTTGATTGGGACGAAATAAATTTTGCTGAAAGTGCCCGCGAAATGATGGTAAGCGGCAATTACTTTCAGGTACAGGTAAATTTTCAGCCCTTTTGGGAAAAACCACCGTTGTTTTTTTGGCTACAGGTACTTAGCATGAAAGTATTTGGAGTAAACGAGTTTGCTGCCCGTTTTCCCAATGCTTTGTGCGGCATCGCCACTCTGCTGGTGGTTTTTCATATAGGTAGAAAAATATTTAATACCCGAATGGGTTATTGGTGGGTGGCTTGTTTTGTGGGTGCATTTACCCCGCATTTATACTTTAAATCGGCCATTATCGACCCTACTTTTAACCTGTTTATCTTTTTAGGAGTATTTCAAATATACCGCGCTTCAATAACTGAAACAGGTAAACGCCGTTTGGGTATTTATGCGCTTGCAGGTATGTTTTTGGGCTTGGCGGTATTAACCAAAGGCCCTGCTGCTGCTGCCGTTACCTTGTTATGTGTATTGAGCTATTGGGTGGTAAACCGTTTCAGGTTTTATTTTAACGTTAAAGAAATTATCCTGTATACACTCTGCGCTATTGCCGTGGCTTTTGCTTGGTTTGGAGTAGAAACGTTAAACAACGGTTTCTTCTTTTTGCGTGAGTTTATCTTGTACCAAATAGACCTTTTCCGCAACCCCGTTGCCGGACACGGTCAACCCTTCTACTACCACCCCATTGTATTGCTGTTGGGTTGTTTCCCTATATCCATTATCGGGTTTTATATGTTCAAGAAGAATGAAAACATTTCTGACGAGCAAAAGGTATTTGCCCAATGGATGTTGATTTTGTTTTGGGTGGTGCTGATACTGTTTAGCATTGTAAAAACTAAAATTGTTCACTACTCATCGTTGTGCTATTTGCCGCTTACATTTTTGGCTGCTTATACGATTGAAAACATTATTAGCGGACAATGGCAATGGAAACGCTGGCTTTCAATCCCGTTGTTGGTAATTGGTGTGGCATTGGGAGCTGCCTTTACCATGCTACCCATGATTGCCTCATCGGCAAGTTTAAAGGCCAAATTATTCCCTATGATTAAAGACCCGTTTGCGGTGGCCAATTTTAGTCGCAACGTTGCTTGGGGCGGTTGGGAATGGCTGATAGGTATTTTGTTTCTGACGGCCATTATTATGGGTACTGTGCTGCTGTACCGCCAACGGTTGCAAAGGGGTTTTATAACGCTGTTAGGCGGCACTATGCTTAGCCTGCAATTGTTTTTATACGTAGTGGTACCCAAAGTTGAACAATACAGCCAAGGTGCTGCTATTAAGTTTTGGGAAAGCCTGCAAGACAAGGATGCTTACGTGCAGCCCTTGGGCTACGATACCTATGCCCATTATTACTATGCCCGCATAAAACCGTGGGACAATATGGCGCCTGATTTAAAACGCTTTTATGATGCCGAGGTGGAAGGTTACAAACAACGCGCGCCAACGGATTGGTTTGACCACCTGCTACGCGACTGGCTGCTGGAAGGCAAAATAGATAAACCTGTTTTTTTCTGCTGCCACATTTCTAAAGCCCCTGAATATGCCAAACGTGTTGATTTATTGCGCATAGGCCAAGACGGTGGTTTTGTATTCTTTATGCGTGAACCAAAGAAAGATTAGAAATTCTAGACGGCTTGCGGTGTTATACATTATCAACCTTACACTGTCATGCTGACGAAGGAAGCATCTTCTCTTACTTTGTCAGCTTACAGATTGCTATGGATTCTTCACTGTCGTTCAGAAGGACAGGAGAAGGTTATCAAAACAACTCACTCAACTCCAACCAGCGGAGTTCTTTTTCTTCCAGTTGGGTATCTACTTGTTCAATTTCTTGCGCCCATTGGGCTATTTGGGTGTGGTCGCCGTCACCGCTGCTTAGTTTATTAGTAAGCTCTGTTTTGCGGGCTTCCAGTTTAGCCATATCCGTTTCAAGGCTTTCCCATTCCAGCTTCTCTTTATAGGTGGGTTTGCGGGTTTTGGCAGCCTCAGCAGTGGATTGGGTTTTAGGTTCAGCAGCCGCCTTAGCTGCTTTCTCCTCCAACTTACGTTTCTCGTCCTCTACTTCTTTCTCAATGCGGTATTGGGTATACGTTCCGTTGTAGTCTTTAATATTCGCGTCGCCCTCAAACACAAACAAGTGGTCGCACAAACGGTCAAGGAAATAACGGTCATGCGATACAATTACCAAACACCCTTTGTAGGTGGCTAAAAACTCCTCAAGGGTGGTAAGTGTAAGTAAATCAAGGTCGTTGGTAGGCTCATCCAGAATTAAGAAGTTGGGGTTCTTCATCAAAATGGTAAGCAGGTACAACCGTCTGCGTTCCCCCCCGCTAAGGGTTGAAACATAATCATGCTGCTGCTTGGGATGAAAGTTAAACGTTTGCAACAATTGCATAGCCGTTAAACTGCCTTCTTTACCCCCCAACGGAAGCACATCGGCAATATCACGTATCACCTCAATCACCCTTTTATCCTCGTCCAGCTTCATCCCCTTTTGGTTGTAGTAACCAATCACAAGGGTTTCGCCGGGCACTACCGTACCCGCATCAGTATTTTCAAGGCCGGTAATCACATTTAAAAACGTTGACTTTCCGGCACCGTTTTTACCTACAATCCCCACTCGTTCGCCGCCTTTAAATGTGTACGTAAAGTTGTTGAAAAACACAGTATCGCCATACCCTTTGCGAAGGTTTTTAAGCTCCATCACTTTACCGCCGATACGGTTCATTTTCACATTAAAACTGATGCTTTCTTCTTTGCGCACATTGCCTGCTTTCTCTTTCAGTTCATAAAAAGCATCAATCCGCGATTTTGATTTTGTCCCCCGTGCTTTGGGTTGCCTACGTATCCATTCCAACTCTTTACGCATCAGGTTGCGGGCCTTATCGGTTTCGCGCTCCTGCATTGCCATGCGCTCGTCTTTCTTTTCCAAAAAGTAAGTATAGTCGCCCGAATAGCGATACAGCTTACCTTCGTCTAATTCAATAATTTCATTGGTTACGTTGTCCAAAAAGTAACGGTCGTGCGTTACCATCAGTAACGTAGTATTATCGGTGCTCAGGTAGCTTTCCAGCCACTCTATCATCTCAATATCCAAATGGTTGGTAGGCTCATCCATCACCAAAATATCGGGGTTGCTTATCAGCAAACGGGCAATGGCCACCCTCTTGCGCTCACCACCTGATAATTGGGCAATTTTACGGTTGGGCAGGTGTATATCCAGCTTGCCCAATATCTGGCGCACTTTTGCTTCGTATTGCCACACATCCAGTGTATCAGCCTGCCTTGTGGCTTCGTTCAGTTGGCGTTCAGTGTCAATGGTGGGTGCTAAACTATGGGCTTCGGCAGCCGTTTCATAGGCTTTTATGGCTTGTATTACGGGGTTATTTTCGTAAAAGATATAATCGGCAACAGTTACAGCTCCTGCAAAATCAGGTTCTTGGGGTAAATACCCTACTTTGATATCCCTGCGAAACACTACTTGCCCCGTATCGGGTATGTCTAATCCCGCAATCAGGTTAAGCAAGGTGCTTTTACCCGTACCGTTATTAGCTACAAGGGCCACCTTTTGACCTTGGTCTATCCCGAATGAAAGGCTTTTAAATAGTTCCTTTTCGCCGTATGATTTGCTGATATTTTCTACCGAAAGATAATTTACTCCCACAGCGGGCAAAGATAGGGCTTGTTGGCGTTAGTTGATGAATTCAGTTGCCAAGAACGAATTGCTATCGCGAGATTAACCAAATGGGTTGATACTCTTGAACTGCAAATGCCATCCTTCGTAACAAAAAATACTTACCGTCTTTTTCTTTCCAATACAAATGAAACACAACTCTTTTGTTGTTATGTGTTACCGTAATTGACTCCATGATATCCATATTATTGAGTTGCCAAACTTTGAGGCCATTGTATTGATATTGATACTCACCACTTTTTAAATAAGGTGATGAAAAAAATTTGTCATGGAATCCTGAACTATCAATAAGTAGTTTATTGTCTGTATTTTGCTTTCCATCTAAAGGCGATTTTTCAATCAAAAATTTAGCTATAGTTTGCTCTAAGGGTTCAAAATTTATGGATACAACAGTCCTTGTTATACTATCGGGATGGAGCAGCAGCCCAGCTATAATTGAATTTGTATTACTAATAAATGTAACCTTGCAAAACAACTCAACCGGATGAGTGCCCTTATTATATGATTCTTTCACAAAGGCATTAATTTTATAGGAGCTTATTTGCCCAATAAGGCTTTCTACCGTCTTATGAATTTTATCAAAATCCAATTCTCCAATTTGCCCGTAAAAATTATCCGCTAAATAATCAAACTCTTTGGCAACAAAATGATCTGCAAAGGTTTTTACTACAGAACTATCACCACTGCTTGCAGGAACAAATTGAGAAATTCCGTCTTTCCAATTTCGTGTTAGGTATTCTTTATTGCACCAATAATCCAGTGTATCAGTTCCATTTTTAAGTTGTATTTGTTGAACTATTTTCCCTTCTCTAAATTCAATCCTAAGTATCTCGTTATTGGCTTTCTTTTCAAAGTCTCTCCATCCACTAAATGTCATAGGATTATATCTTTCAACAATCGTATTTTCTCCCGGGAAAATAGGAATACTAAGTAAATCAGCTTTAGCAACAACTTGGTTTTTCGCTTCGCAACCCAAACAACCTATTATCGTAATAATGTATAACGTCCTATTTATTATGCCTGCTATCATTTATCACTAATACTTTTAAGGGTAACAATATTGAATTCTATTTTTTTATATATCTCTTCGTATGGCTGGTAGTATTCAGTATTTAAAATATCCATTACCTCAGCCTTGTTTTCACTTTTAAAGAAAAAAATATTTCGTTGGTCAACCTTGTATGGGGTTCCATCTTCTTTGATAGTTGTTCTTCCTAATCTATTACCGTAAGATGCTACAATCATACTATCAAAAATCTCAACAAATGCTTTCTTATTTTTCTTGAATAAATAGTCGGCATCATTCCAAATAATAATCCTTGCTTCTGGCTCTGTTTCAAAGTTCAATAACAAATCATACAAAGCATGGCTGATTGCCTGCACCCTATAACCCACAGGTAAGCATAGATTAACTTGATATAAAAAGGATTTTAAACTTTTAACCATTCGACCATATATAGGAGCTACCTCAAATCCCCCTATCCCGATTAAAAACTGAGTATACTGAGTTGTAAACCAAATGTAGCTATCATCGTCATCGTAAAATATAACGAAATCATTTTTATCAGCTTTGCCAAAAAGAGTAGAATGCCATTCTTTTGGACTACGGCTCACATCTATTTCAATCATCGTAATTCCATAAATAAAAAACCGGGCAAGCCGGCGTATTATTGCCAACTGCCCGGTAAAGATAAGCTAAAAAACTACCCGCTTATTTCCGTTTTGGTGAGGGTGAGCGTATAGGTATTCTCACCGTTTATCACCTGTATATCTTGACTACCGCCATAGTTACCGCCATCGGATGTGGCAAGGTTGGCAGTAAGTGTATAATTTCCTTGAGGTACGTTTTGTGCGGCAAACAGCCCTTCTAATTCATCTTCTCCGCTTTTGGCAAGGGCTATTGGCTCGCCTCCGCCTTGTGGAACCAACGACACTAACGTTTGCGCAATATGACCGTTCAATTCTTCAGCATCGGGATGTTGTGGGTCGTTTAAGTTAATATCCACATTAACGGGTGAACCTGTAGGGCTTGGTGCCAATAATGCTGGGTCGGTTTGCGAAGTTGGCGGAACAACCGATTTTGACTCATCACCGTATGGCAACACCAGCTCTTTCAATTTATCCAGCAGTTTCATGGCCCTGCTTGAATAAAACCCTAACAAGAATGAAATTATCAGAGTTCCTTTTGATGCGCTTACATCAAATATGCTATCAGGACTTGAAAGATAGTTGTAGGAGAATATAATAATGAGAGATATGAATGGTGAGTAGGCAATTTTTGCCAGATGGCCGGGGGTTTCGGAAGGTTTAAAGCCCGTACCGCTTGATATGGCCATGGCTACATAAAATAATATGCTGGTAAGTACTCCAAAAATCGTCCAAAATATTATCTCAACGTAGGTATGAGGACCCGCTAACCAAAAATAGGATTTAACCTTAAACCTAGCATTTTGAATAAACGAAACGGCAAGGCTGTTGGGCTGCAAATCAAGCAATGCAAATATTCTGGCGGTATCCTCGGGGAAAATATTTGGCAGTTGATAAATGATAATATTTTTTACCGCTCGGTTATTAGGGTTGTTTTTAAACTGCTGGGCGGTAAATATAGTTGGAGGAGCATCAGTGCGAGAAGTATCACCTTCTACAACGTCCTGTTCAGCCGTTTGATCAATAGTAGGCATATTAGCCGACCCTTCATTTATTAACGAGGTTATGTATGCTACATCCGTTGCATCAATAGTTTTGTACTCTGCCTCGTGCGGGTCGTCATAATATTTCCGTTTATCCTCAGCTGTTTCATATTTATCAAGGCTGTGAATAGCTAAATAAACACCTACGGTGGCCACTAATAGCACAATAAGCAATGCCAGCCAATGGTTTTGTTCTTGCCAAAATGTTAAGGTAAAAACCTTTTTATACAATGGCATAGGCGCATTGTTGGTTTCAGTAGTATTGTTTTCCATAATGTTTATTGTGCAATGAATTGTTTAGATACCCACTGGCTTTGTGTCGGGTCGATTTTATACCATCCGTTCATTTCTGCATAGGCGGTAACTTTTGCGCCGCTGCTTAGCGAATACACCACCGCGAAATTTGTCCCCGCTCCTGCCCTCACATTTAGCTTGCTGGCGGTAACTGTACCGGTAGCTATGGGCTGCGGTGTTTGCGTATCCGGACTGGTTATAAAGCTTGTTATTTTTTGAGAGATTAGGGGTATAAAGTTTTTGTTGGCCGCTTCTACTGTATTACCCCCGAAAAAATTAGTTCCGGGACAGCTTTTCGTACTCCCTGAGCCATTGGTGCGCCTACCTGTATTAAGGTCGAACCAATGGTGATACAAGATAGTTTGGTCGTTAGGCAGCAAACTAAACCGTTTGCAAAGCACTGCATTTAAGAATATTATGGTTTCTTTATGCTCCTCGGTCATTTGGTCTTGGTTAATATCAAACCAACCCAAATGTTCAATAGCAACAGCCCCTGTATTTGCTCCTTTAATTGCGGCCGGGGTAGTATCCATACTCCTGCACAACGCAATTAAGCCGTCAGGAAACGTAGTAAGATTTTGACCGATATCGCTAAACCCACGTTGCAAGTGACTGCTTTTCATGCTGTTTAGCCACTTAAAGGGTTGAGGCGGGTTGTCCCTAAAGTAGTGGACATAGCCCGGTATGTAGGTATGGTGGTTCTGAATTTTATTTATACTGCGCGTGAATTTAGTATTCTCAAGATAGTTCTTAAATTCATCACGGGTATAAAGTACGAATTGACCTTGTGTTTGTGGCATTTGCAATTAACTGTTTGCACGAATTTATAAATATTTTACTCGTAAAAACAACTAATCAAATAGTTATTGGCTAATTATTTTTTAGCCAACGATTTTTCCCACGCCCAAGCAGTAATCAGCATATTTTTAAGATCGCGTTGGGTTTTCCAGCCCAAAACGTTGTTGGCCTTAGTGGTATCGGCATATACTTGCTCCACATCGCCATCACGGCGGGGGCCATATACAAAGTTAAAGTTCACCCCTGTTTCAGCTACAAAGGTATCAACCACTTCTTTTACGCTGCTACCCTTGCCTGTACCTAAGTTAAATATCTCCAGCTTCTCTGCACTTTCATTGTTCAGCAGTCGTTCAATGGCTCGCACGTGAGCGATGGCCAAATCCACTACATGCAAATAATCGCGCACACAAGTACCGTCAACAGTGTTATAGTCGCTGCCGAATATGGTTAGCTTCTCACGTTTGCCAATAGCTGTTTGTGTTATAAAAGGAACAAGGTTATTGGGTACACCTAAGGGTAACTCACCAATCAATGCGCTATCATGTGCGCCAATGGGGTTAAAATAACGCAAAGCAATGGCTTTGGTATCACTCACTTTAACGGTATCGATAAGGATTTCCTCACAAATTTGTTTGGTATTACCGTAGGGAGACTCTGCCTTCTGTACGGGTGAGGTTTCTGTAACAGGATTTATCTCGGGCTGCCCGTAAACGGTACATGACGATGAAAACACAAGGTTATTGATGCCTTTGGCTTGCAGTTCTTGCAACAAAATCACCAACCCGCTTACGTTATTGTGGTAATATTTTAACGGATGCTGCACCGACTCGCCTACGGCTTTATAAGCCGCAAAGTGTATCACACCGGCTATATCGGTATGCTGTGCCAGCAATGCTTGCAAATCGGCACGCTCACACACATCTCCTTCAAAAAACACCGGCCTTTGGCCTGTTATCTGCTCTATACGGTCTAATATAAATGCTTCTGAGTTATTTAGGTTGTCAATAATTACAGGCTGATAACCTGCATTGTACAACTCAACCACGGTGTGCGAACCTATAAATCCAACACCACCAGTAACTAATATTTTTGGCTTGCTCATGGGGTTACAATATACGGCTCACAACGCCGTCTTTCAACTGATATTTTTGTTTGCTTTCTTCACACACGGCTATGCCTTGCTCATCAAACATAAGTTTGTGGCCGTATTCGCTCATCCAGCCTGTTTGCCTTGCCGGATTGCCTATTACTAACGCATACGCTGGAACCTCTTTGGTTACTACCGCACCCGCACCAATAAATGCATACTCACCAATGTTGTTTCCGCAAACTATAGTTGCATTAGCCCCTATACTTGCCCCTTTGCCTACATGGGTTTTTGCATAGTTTTCCCTACGGCTTACTGCGCTACGGGGATTAATAACGTTGGTAAACACCATGCTGGGGCCTAAGAACACATCATCGGCACAGGTTACACCAGTGTATATGGATACGTTGTTTTGCACCTTAACATTATTACCCAACACCACTTGTGGTGAAACCACCACGTTTTGCCCCAAATTACAACCTTCACCAATTATACAACCCTGCATAATGTGCGAAAAGTGCCAGATTTTAGTACCTGCACCAATGGTGCAACCATCATCAATAATGGCGGTGGGGTGTGAGTAATATGTAACGGGATTGTTATCCATTAACGTAATCTAAATTTTATAGGCATTTTATACCTTATTGCGGTTTTAACATTACATATTTTATGAGGTTTGAACTTAAAATTTGTCTTAACAACCCTAATACATTCTTCCTCAAGCCCAAAATCTAATTTAATATCATTAATACATTTTACATTATCAATGCTACCTTCCGATCTAACGGTAAACTGAACTAGAACTTGGCCTTGAATAGCATTTTCAATAGCAAATGCCGGATAATTAAGATTTTTAGCAATTATAGACTGGCGTATATCGGCAGACATTTCGGGATGTTTACAAATAGTTGCGGTATCTATTTGTTCAGTGCTTATACTACCATCTTCATTGAAAAAAAATACCGAATCTATAGTCTCATTCTTACCATAATATACTTTTGCTGCTACTATATTTTCAGAATGATAAAACACCCATTCATTTATCTTTAAACCATCGTCGTAATTACCGGTGTATAATAAACCACCCGTAGAATTATAATTTTCATACTTGCCGTGATATGTACCATTAACATACCAAGCTTTTTCGCTTATGCTTCCATTCTTATTTTTTTGGATTACTTCACCCGTGTAGTCAGGGCCATAATGCAATGTTGTATCAGCGATGGTTTTGCCTTGCGCATAGTTCAGCCATAAACCTATTTTAGTTCCGTCTTTATATAAACCTTCCCGCTCAACTCCCCCTTCTTTATAATAGATTTTCCAATAACCGGTTTTATCACCGTTTTGATACTCTCCTTCACACATCACATTACCCGATGTAAAATAGTAGGTAAACTTACCGTTACAGCTTTCTTTACTTACTTCAACACTGCTAAAACTTCCTTTACAGTACAATTTATCTTCATACTTATAATATATCGAAATAGGAATCTCTCTGCTTGCAACATTATCGGGTTTTTCATAATAAAAAACAGCCTCACGCTTTTTGCAAGATTCCCAAACCATATTCAGGTACACCCTTTTAGCATATAGCCCTGCGAATGAACAACATTGCAGGGCTATACAGGCAAGAATAAATATTATATTTTTTCTCATTTATTCGAAGCAAACTCCCTTCCGTGCGGGTCTTTAAACAAGTCCGCTTCGGGGAGTGATTTAAAGTAATCGTATGTTATTTTTAATCCTTCAGCGCGGCTCACTTTAGGTTCCCAGCCAAGTATTTCTTTAGCGCGGGTAATATCAGGGCGGCGTTGCTTAGGGTCGTCAGTAGGTAATGGTTTATACACTATCTTTTGCGATGTACCGGTAAGTTTTATAATCTCTTCGGCAAACTCTTTAATGGTGATTTCGATAGGGTTACCAATGTTTACAGGGTAAGCATAATCGCTCATCAGCAAACGGTAAATACCTTCTACCAAATCATCCACGTAGCAAAAACTGCGGGTTTGGCTACCATCACCAAAAACAGTAATGTCTTCACCCCTCAACGCTTGTCCGATAAATGCGGGCAATGCTCTACCATCATTCAGACGCATACGAGGGCCGTAGGTATTAAATATACGTACGATACGGGTTTCAACACCGTGATAAGTGTGGTAAGCCATTGTCATAGCTTCTTGGAAACGCTTAGCCTCGTCGTACACACCGCGTGGGCCTACAGGGTTTACGTTGCCCCAGTAGTCCTCGTTTTGAGGATGCACTAACGGGTCGCCATATACTTCAGATGTTGACGCAATAAGCATACGTGCACCTTTTTCTTTTGCCAAGCCCAAGCAATTGTGCACACCCAATGAACCCACTTTAAGGGTTTGAATGGGTATTTTCAAATAGTCAATAGGGCTTGCAGGAGAGGCAAAGTGCAGAATGTAATCCAACTTGCCGGGCACATGGATAAACTTAGACACATCGTGGTGATAGAACTCAAAATTGGGCAGTTTAAACAAATGCTCAATATTGCGCACATCACCTGTGATAAGATTGTCCATTGCAATCACATCATAGTCTTCTTTTATAAAGCGGTCGCACAAATGCGAACCCAAAAAACCGGCACCGCCGGTTATTAATATACGTTTACGCATTGGCTTTAGCAATTTGGTTTTTACCGTTTATACCTACACCGTAATATGCAAAGCCCATATCGTTAAGTTCTTTGCCATCGTAAATATTACGTCCGTCAAACACCACTTTGTCATTCATTATTTTAGCAAGATTTTCAAAGTTAGGCACACGGAATTCAGGCCATTCGGTAATCAGCAATAAAGCATCAGCACCTTGTAGTGCATCGTCTTGCTCATCCACATACTCAATAGTATCACCCAGCATGTGTTTGGCTTCTTTCATTGCCACGGGGTCGTATGCTTTTACTTTTGCACCGCCTTCAAGCAATTTTTCTATAATCACCAATGATGGAGCTTCGCGCATATCATCAGTTTTTGGTTTAAACGATAGTCCCCACATACCAAAGGTTTTGCCTTTAATATCGCCGTTGAAGTGTTTCATTATTTTGGTAACCATCACCATTTTCTGGTCTTCGTTTACCTCTTCAACTGCCTCAAGTATGCGCATGTTATAGCCTTTTTCAACCGCAGTTTTAATAAGGGCTTTCACATCTTTTGGGAAGCATGAACCGCCATAACCAACACCGGGATAGATAAATTTATTACCGATACGCGCATCGCTGCCTATACCCTTACGCACCATGTTTACATCAGCACCCACAATTTCGCATAGGTTAGCTATATCGTTCATAAAGCTGATTTTGGTAGCCAGCATACTGTTTGCAGCATACTTGGTCATTTCAGCTGAAGGCACATCCATGAAAATAATGGGGTGACCGTTTAACAAGAAAGGCTTGTACAAACGACGCATAATTTCTTCTGCTTTTTCTGATTCAACACCGATAACAATACGATCGGGTTTCAAGAAATCATCGATTGCAGCACCCTCTTTCAAAAACTCAGGGTTAGAGGCCACATCGTAAGTTAGTTTTGAGCCGCGGGCATTTAATGCTTCTGATACTTTAGCACGTACTTTTTCAGCAGTACCCACGGGTACAGTACTTTTAGTAACAACCACTAAATAATCAGTCATGTTACGACCAATCTCATCCGCTACAGCCAATACGTATTTCAAATCAGCACTTCCGTCTTCACCCGGAGGGGTTCCTACTGCTATAAAAGCAACATCGGCACCAACAATACTTTCAGCAAGGCTGGTTGAAAAGTGCAACCGCTCTTTTTCAACGTTACGAAGTACCATTTCTTCAAGCCCAGGTTCATAAATAGGCATTATGCCCTTTTTAAGATTTTCAATCTTACGTTGGTCAATGTCAACACAAGTAACATCAATACCTACTTCGGCAAAACATGTTCCGGTTACAAGGCCCACATAGCCGGTTCCAACTACTACTATTTTCATAGTGCTTAATACGATTTTGGTTTATTAGTGATTGTTAACGAAATCTAATACATTACTGGTGATAAAAGCAAGTTGTTGCTCATCCAATTCGCTATGCATAGGCAGCGAGAATACGGTTTTACACAATTGCTCGGTCACGGGGAACATTCCTTCTTTATACCTTGGGTCGGTATACGCTTTTTGCATGTGCAACGGAACAGGGTAGTAAATCATGCTGGGCACACCGCGCTCGCTCAAAAACTTACGTAACTCATCGCGGTCAACGTTGTTCAATAGCAACGTGTATTGGTGAAATACGTGAGTTGAATCGTTAGCCCTTGCTGGTACGGTTAGTTTTGGGTTGTTTGCAAACGCTTTATCATAAAAATCGGCTACCTTATTACGGGCAGCAGCATAATTATCCAAACTGCGTAGTTTAATGCGCAATACTGCGGCTTGCAAGCTGTCCAAACGGCTGTTTACGCCTATCTCATCATGGTAATACAAGGTGCTTTGACCGTGATTACAAATCATGCGCATTTTTGCAGCCAAAGCATCATCATTGGTGAATATAGCACCACCATCGCCCATACAACCTAAGTTTTTAGACGGGTAAAACGATGTTGCTCCCACTGTACCTATGGTTCCTGCTTTCTTTACAGTTCCGTTGGTAAAGGTATATTCAGCACCAATAGCTTGGGCTGTATCTTCAATTACGTATAAGTTATGCTTTTGGGCAATCTC
This sequence comes from Bacteroidota bacterium, assembly GCA_008933805.1. Taxonomy (NCBI): domain Bacteria; kingdom Pseudomonadati; phylum Bacteroidota; species Bacteroidota bacterium. Next base: position 321,334 of record WBUH01000002.1, on the reverse strand, counting down.
CATCACCCCTTCCATGTTTGCACACTGGCCAAACAAATGCACAGGCACAATGGCTTTGGTTTTTGGGGTAATTGCAGCTTCAATAGCCTTTAAATCAATCTCAAAAGTTGCAGGGTCAACATCCACCAACACGGGGGTAAGTTGAAGCAACCCAATCACTTCGGCGGTAGCTACGTAAGTAAAGCTGGCAGTTATCACCTCGTCGCCGGGTTTCAAACCCAATGCCATCATGGCTATTTGCAACGCATCGGTACCATTAGCGCATGGTATCACGTGCTTCACGCCCAAGTATTGTTCTAACTCTTGTTGAAATGCTTTTACTTCCGGACCGTTTATAAATGCCGACGTTTTTATAACGTTTGCGATAGCAGCATCCACTTCATTTTGTATTTTTTCATACTGGCTGTAAACATCAACCATCTGAATTTTTTTCATCCCTTGTGATTCCACGCTGAATAAATGATTTTGTGCAAATATAACCCAATAAATATGAAATATGAGGTAACAATACGCGCCGAAAAAGGTTTTTAGCGTGCTGATAAATAGCGGCTACACTACCAACTATTTACCGTTGGTTTTCGTTTAGCTGTTATGCCTTTACATAAAAATAACGTAGGTTTGAGCCTGAAAATGAAGTACCTAAAAATACTTGGGAGTTTGCTGTGTGTGGCTTCGGCTACAGCGGCTTTTGCTCAGCAAAGCCCTCCGCCCTTCCCTCCCCCATCTGATACGGTTCGCAAGGTGCAACAACCTTTGCGCCAACGTGAGTTTAAAGCACAACGTGCAGTGGTTTTCAGGTTCAACTATTCGTACTGTTTTCCGCAGGCCGATTTGGGTAAACGCTTCGGGGTATTTTCAAACCTTGGCGGAAGTGTAGGGATGAAGTTTGAGAGCGGCTGGGATTTGCGTGCTGAAGGCGGTTTCATCTTCGGGCGTAATGTGCTGGAATATTCAATGCTTGATTCGTTGCGCAACAGCGACGGTTATTTAGTAGATAAAGACGGATATAATTTTAACCCCCAACTATCTATGCGCGGCTTTAATGTAAGCGCACACTTAGGCCGATTATTCCCGTTGGATAAAAACCGTAACTCAGGTTTGTTTGTAAGTTTGGGCGGCGGCTTTTTGCAACACCGTATGCACTTTCAGAGTGTTTCTAACTTTGCCCCCCAACTGCAAGGCGATTACATGAAGGGCTACGACCGATTGACTAACGGCTATTACGTGCAGGAGTTCATCGGTTACCAGTATATGAGTATTAAAAAAATGGTGAATTTTTACGTGGGGCTTGAGTTTACACAAGGTCGTACGCAATTTGCCCGTAACTGGAACTACGATTTAATGGGACCCGATACCAAAACCCGAAGTGATAATTATTGGGCGCTTCGTATCGGTTGGATATTGCCCATATACGGTGCCAACCGTGATGAAGACGAGTTTATTTTCCGCTAACAGATAACGGTTTGCCCATGCCTGTATTGTATGATTTGGGAATTGCAGCCTACACAGCAGGTGCCCGTTTAATGGCCTTGTGGAATGATAAAGCCCGCAAATGGGTGGCAGGCCGGAAAAATATTTTTGAACAGATACAGCATACCCTTCCTGCAAAAACAAAAAAACGGCTGTGGCTGCACGTGGCCTCGTTGGGCGAGTTTGAGCAAGGCTTGCCCGTAATTGAAAAATTTGACCGAAACGAGTGGGAAATTATCGCCACTTTCTTTTCACCGTCGGGATATGAATACCGCCACAGACACCCCGCCATTGATTTTGCTTTTTACCTTCCGCCCGATACTGCCGGAAATGCTTCCCGCTTTTTGGATGGGGTTAAGCCCGATATGGTGTTGTTTGTGAAGTACGATTTTTGGTTTCACTACCTCACACAAACTAAGCAACGAAACATTCCCTTATACCTTGTTTCAGCATTGTTTAGGCAAAACCAACCTTTCTTTAAAAAATATAACGGCTTGCATTTGCAAATGCTGCACAGCTTTAATCATGTATTTACGCAAGACGAAGGCTCTGTGGTTTTATTACAAAACATCGGTTACAAAACAGTTACCTATACAGGCGATACCCGTTGCGACCGTGTGTTGCACAATGCTCAAAACGCTAAAAAATTCCCCTTAATTGCTGCTTTTAAAGCCGATAAAAAACTATTGGTAGCCGGCAGCAGTTGGCCGGAAGAAGAAGCTTTGCTGGCGGAAGTTCATCCGCAGCTAAACAACGTATTAAAACTGGTAATTGCTCCCCATAAGATTGACGAAGGGCATTTGGCTGAAATTGAAAAGAAATTCAGTAAGGTTATCCGTTACTCAAAGCTAACCGAGGCAAATGCTACGGAATACGATGTTGTGCTGATTGATAACATCGGGATGCTTTCGTCGCTGTATCAATACGGCGATATGGCGCTTATCGGTGGTGCATTCCGCAAGGGGCTGCACAATATTTTAGAGGCCGCTGTGTTTTCAATTCCCGTTTTGTATGGCCCGCCTGTTAACAAGTACCCCGAAGGAAAGCGTTTGGTAAATGCGGGCGGCGGCTTAATCATCAACAATGCTGCTGAATTAAAGAACATCCTATCTGAGTTTCTTACTCACGAGGAGAAGCGTTTGAAAACAGGTGAAAATGCCGCGGCCTTCATCCAACACAATGCAGGCGCAGCGCAAAAGATTTTTGATCTTATAAAACCCTGAGCCTGTCGAAGGGCACTTAATTTTACTACCATCTTAGCAAATTAATCTATCACTTAGTCGTAACGGATTGCTTCGTCAGGCTATCGCCTTTCTCGCAATGACGCATACGGACATTAACTACCCCTCCAAAAACAAATCCACTTCTTTAATTACAGTCGTGATACTGATGGATTGTATATCGCCCATGCCTACCCAATCGTAGGGCGGATTGGTAACCGCAGGCGGGTAAATGGCTTTTACATTTGGGTGAAGTGCGGCAGGGTACGGAAAAAACCTGCCGTAACTGTTACCGTTTAATAAGGCAATGGTACTTTTTCCTAGCGCAGCGGCGTAATGAGCAGCACTGGTATCGTTGGTAATTATTAATTGACTGCCATTGAGCACAGTGGCTAATTGCAGCAAATCCGTTTGGCCGGTGTAGTTTACTATTGATGATTTGTTTTTGGCATTGCTGATAATTTCATCGGCCAATGCACCATCTCCTTTTGAGCCGCAAACCACACACTGCAAACCGTATTTAGCAGCGATATAATCGGCTACTTGCGCAAATTTTTCAGTACCCCACCGTTTGCGTTTTGCAGCAGCCCCCGCAAACAATACTACATACTGTTGCGACAACCCTGTAATTGAGGGGAGTTTTTTTGCGTCGATAATCGGTTTCACAAGTTCAGCAGCCTGCCCTGTTACCCACTCCATAAAACGAGTGTTCAAACCAAACTCGTGTAATCCGTCGGGGATGGGTTTAGTATGGGTAAAATCAGCATCGCAATAGTTACGCAGCCATTGGCGTACTTCTCTATCGTTGCGTTGCCAGCAATATTTTTCTTTAGCAGGCAGTAAACGGGCAATCACCCCGTCAATAAATGTACTGCGTGAGTACGAAGGAGCTATCACTAACTCAGGTCTTTTAGCACTTATTTCTCGCAAAAACTGTTGGGCATAGTCTTCTTCTTTCAAAAACCTACCCTTTTGCAGCCAAATAAACTCGTCTGCAAAATCACTGTCCCAGCCCTCTGCAATCGGCTGCCAAAGTGCATGGCCTATTAAGGTGATTTTATAACCGGGTTTTGCTTTTCGCAACAACTCCAGCGAGTTTCTAAACAAAATATAATCGCCGATATCGTCCGTTCGGATAACAACAATCTCCCTGTCAAACTCCGTAGGCAGTTGTTTAATGCTATCTACAAATGCCCGCCGCTTTTTTAAAAACCGTTCTTCTTTCAGTCGGTTTCGCGGATTCTTGTAAACTGCCTTCCACAGATTTGAAAAAAATACTTTTGCACTCATGCCTGCTTATTCTTCGTCTCCCTCGTCGTCTTCCAGCGCAAAATTATCAATCTCAACATCATTCACCTCAAAATTGGTAAAGTACACAGTAATTTCAATATCCTCATTTTGTTTTTGTACGTATTGAAAATCCCAACTGAAAACGTCCCCTTCTTTCTTATTAATCCCTATTGAAACCAACTTATAATCGTTTACAACATCAATAGTATCTGCTTTCTTTTCAGCTAAATATTCTTTGTTGGCATCATTTGCCAGTGCTGTTTTTGCAGCATTTGCTAACGCAGCATATTTTTCTTCCACCTGCTTAAATAATTCTTTTTGATAGGGCTGAGGGCCGCTTTTATCCGCTGAAAATGTGATACCTATTCTCTCATTTACGGGTTTAAAAAACACTTCACCCCTGTAAAATTTGATTGTATCCATTCCGGCATAGCTAAACTCATTGTATTCGAGCACCCCAAAATATTCATCCTCAATTTTTGCAGGAAGCAATGCACCAAACAGCTTTTTAAAAATACTCATTGCATTAATTTTGGTAGCAAGATAAACAACCCTCCGCTAAGGCACTAACATTTTCCTACCTTCGCAACACCCTCATGGAGATACAAGAAAACATTTCGCTAAAGCCCTTCAATACCTTTGGTATCGAAGCGTTTACCCGATATTTTATCCGCATTAATTCCCTTCAAAACCTAACGGAATATTGCGCCGACCCACAACTTTTTGCCCTGCCCCGTTTGATATTAGGAGGGGGCAGTAATGTATTGTTCACCCAAAACTGGGAAGGTATTACGCTGCTGAACGAGTTGAAGGGAATAGACATAGTTGCAGAAAATGAGGACGAAGTGGTGCTGAAAGCCGCATCGGGAGAGAACTGGCACAGCTTGGTGATGTATTGTGTTGAAAGGGGGTTCGGGGGGATAGAAAACCTATCGCTGATACCCGGCACGGTGGGGGCTGCGCCCATGCAAAACATAGGTGCGTATGGGGTAGAGATTAAAGACGTACTGCAAACGGTTGAATACTTTAGTTTCGACGATTTGCAAACACATACCGTTACTAACAGCCAATGTGATTTTGGCTACCGCGAAAGCATTTTTAAACGTGAACTGAAAAACAAAGTTTTTATACTTTCCATCACCATTAAACTCAGCAAAAAACCTGTATTTAACACTACCTACGGGGCTATACAAGAAACGCTGGAAACAATGGGGGTTAAAACGCTTAACGTTAAGGCAATAAGCGATGCCGTAATTGCCATCCGGCAAAGCAAGTTGCCCAACCCTGCTATTTTAGGAAATGCGGGCAGCTTTTTTAAAAACCCTGAAATACCCACGGTGCAATACCTGCAACTGAAAGAACAATTTGCAGATATGCCCGGTTACAAGGTGAATGACACCATTACCAAAGTACCCGCAGGCTGGCTGATTGAACAAACAGGCTGGAAGGGAAAGGTAGTGGGCAACACGGGTAACCACAAAATGCAGGCGTTGGTGTTGGTGAATTACGGCAATGCAACGGGACATGAAATTTATGCCCACGCACAAAACGTAATCGCCTCGGTAAAGGAGCGTTTTGGGATACAGCTTGTGCCGGAAGTGAACATGATTTAATCCCGCAGAGGATGGCAAAACAGAAAATATATTTTTTAGTGAACCCGATTTCGGGCGGAAAGAAGAAGGATAATTTTAAGGCACAGGTAGCTGCTAACATAGATACGGCGAAGTACGAGTTTGCCATTGAAGAATGGGGCGACCACGACAGTGTGGAACAACTGGTGGGCAATGCACTTGCCAATGGTTTTGACATAATTGTGGGTGCGGGCGGCGATGGAACTATTAACCAAGTAGCCCGCCAGTTAGCAGGCACTGATACATTAATGGGCATTGTGCCGATGGGTTCGGGTAACGGGTTTGCCCGCCATCACAACATACCCATGCAAACCGAAAAGGCGTTGCAACGTCTTAATGCTCCTAGCCTTAAAAAAGTAGATACTTTACTGATAAACAACCAACGCTACGTAAATGTGGCGGGCATTGGCTTTGATGCGCACATAGGGTATTTGTTTGCCACTGCCCCCCAACGAGGGTTTAAAACCTATACCAAGATTGTGGTGCGTGAGTTGGGCAGTTTTAAGCCCCAACAATACAGTTTGGTGATTGACGGTAAAGAATATACCGAAGACGCCTTTTTAATATCAGTAGCTAATGCTTCTCAATGGGGCAACAATGCTACCATAGCTCCCGCAGCCAGTACCCGTGACGGGTTGATGGACGTGGTGGTGATGAAACCGTTTAAGTTTTACGATGTACCCCGCCTTGCTCTGCAAATGTTTACCAAAAGCATTGACAAGAATAAAAACATCTTATCGTTTAAGGCAGAAGACGTTATCATACGGCGCAACGATAAAGGAGCCGTCCACTTTGACGGGGAACCTGCCGAAATGGGTACGGAAATAAATTTTAAAATCGATCCTGCTTCGCTTAATTTGCTGGTGTAAGCTGCCGGTCATGCCCCGCTCTCGCAAGTCTGTAGTGTGGTTTGCAGCGCCTTCAAATTTCACAATACAGATGGGCTGTATTTTGTAACCTTTGCTACCGTCGGCTGGACAGACTTAATCTCACAAGTCGCTGACACACAACCTGCGCTACAGACTTGCGAGAGCGGGGGAAAATTAAAGTTCTAAAATGATGAAAAAGTTGATTTACATAATGATTTTCGTTCTTGCATTTAGTTGTAGAGTTAAAGAAAAAAATATTGCGGGAGATAATCGCTATCTCTATAAAGATTTTGACTTCTTTACAATGAAAGGAGTTGATAGCATAACTGATTACGTGAAGAATAAAAAAGATAACAATGTAAAAGTTAGCTTTAAATCTGACAGATCATTTGCTAAAGCTATTTTTTTAAATAAGATAAATAATGAAACACGAGTAATTGAAAAAGATAGTTCAACAGGAAACTACATAACCACATTTTTTAAATACAAATTCCCTTTTAATACCATTGATACTCTGATCCCAATAAATGATAGTGTCTTTATCCAAAAAACATATTTGATTTCAAATAGTAAAAATAATGAAGATAAAAAAATTGGAACAAGGGTTTGGTTAAATTACCAAGATTCAATTTTAATAGTATCAACTCCAGGTTTTGAAATAAACAAGGAAAATTTTAAATATTTGTTGATTAATAATAATATAAATAAATTTTTCATTACTTACATATTTAAAAATGATTTATTAGAAATAAAAGGGCATACAGGTTTTTTATTTCATGAACAAAACAATATTGTGTCGCCTTTCTTTGAAAGCATCATTAATCAGAATAATATTCGGTTTAAGTTGATAATAGAAAATTATCGACATTGGTAGGTCGTGTCCCAAATTACCCCCTGTTCTCGCAAGTTTGCAGCGGCAGGGACTTGAGAGGACAAATAGGCTAAGTTTGAAACTTAGAAATAGTAATTTGCAGTATGAGCCGTGCCTACAGATTTCACAACACAGATGGGCTGTGTTTTGTAACCTTTGCTGCTGTGGGCTGGACAGATATATTCTCACAAGTCGCTCCCACACAGGCAGTGTGACAGTGTTGCGAGAGCGGGGGAATTAAGATAAGAAAATAAATTATGAGCATAGCAAAAAATTATGGATTAAAGTTTTTTATGCATAATCCTGCTGATGGAGAGCGCTTAGTGCCTTATATTACCTGTAGCAATGATATCCATGGAGATCCCACTGTTAATGAAGGTATCGCAGAATACTTGGAAAATACGGGGCCAAATATGGCACAACAATTAATAGATGAACTAAGTATATTTCATACAGAAACTGACCCAGACGATTCATTTCTGGTTAATTACCCAATTTATGGAACAGACGATTTTGTGTTTTATATGAATCAAAATACATTGTACCCAAACGATTCAATGGATGCCTTTTATGTTACTTTTATGTCTTCCGGAGGTATTATAAGCGATATTCCTTTACGCGATTTGATATTATTATTAGGAGAATGGAGAGATTATCTTAATTCATTTGGTTCTAAGCATAATTTAGCCAATATGTAATTAGCTATAATTATGAGCAAAACAATACGGTTTGAAATTTATAGTAGACAGGCGAACAAATTCGTTACCGGAACCGTATATCGAAACTAATATCTGCCCCGCTCTCGCAAGTCTGTAGTGTGGTTTGCAGCGCCTACAAATTTCACAACACAGATGGGCTGTATTTTGTAACCTTTGCTACCGTCGGCTAGACGGATATATACTCACAAGTCGCTGCCACACAGGCTGTGTGACAGTGTTGCGAGAGCGGGGGAATTAAAATAAGAAAATAAATTATGACTATCGCAAAAAAATATGGGTTAACATTTAGAACAATTTTAACCCCGCGAGGCTCCTTATCCCCTACTGTTGACATTAGTAAAGACGCTAATGGGGATTTAAATAGAGGGATAGCATTTTATCTAGCTAATATAGGATCAACCGACGCCCAAAATTTAATTGATTGGTTGCCGGTTTTTTATACGGAAAGAGATCCCAACGACGATATGGTGGTCAACTATCCGGTTATGGGTGATGATATTGGATTTTATATAAATCAAAACACTTTATATCCAAATACGTCTATTGATGCATTTTATGCTACATTCAATTATGGAGGAACAAAGAGTAATGTTCCAGTAAAAGATTTGATTTCATTATTAGATGAATGGAAAAATTATCTTATTTCCATGGGCATTAAAGGTAGTTAATTTTAAAATAAATAAAATGAGTAAATCAAAACAATACGGTTTGAAATTTATAGTAGACAGGTGAACAAACTCGTTACCGAAACCATATATCCCCCCGCTCTCGCAAGTCTGTAGTGTGGTTTGCAGCGGCAGGGACTTGTGAGGGTAAATAAGTTACGTTTGTAACTTAGAAAAGTAATTTGCAGTATAAGCCGTGCCTAAAAATTTCACAACACAGATGGGCTGTATTTTGTAACCTTTGCTACTGCGGGCTGGACAGACTTAATCTCACAAGTCGCTGCCATACGCCTGCGCTACAGACTTGCGAGAGCGGGGGAGATACATGTTCATGTAGCATGGCCAAGGTAGTCAACTGCCACATCAACTACTGCTGCTTTTCAAATAAAACAAATACCTTTAAGTCATTAAATAACCCAATGTCATTCCAAAAAGCAAGAAATAATATATTACTATATTCGTTTCTTATTTTCCTATATTTTTCATGTAAGGGGAAAAGTAACAGCAATGATTCATTTGCTTCAAATAAAACAACAAATGAATCATCAAAAGAGGAGTATGTTTATAAATTCAATTCTATAGACTCTATTAAAGAGATTATTTTTGATTTAAAAGGAAAACTATCTTCTTTTGACAAAATAAGAGCACATAAAAATCTTCAAAAACCGCTAATAGAGTGTCCAGAATATGAAGGGTGTCTTTTGTATTCAGATGGTAGAAACTCAATACTAGAGTATCCATTATATGAAGATGGTAGACACATATATGGAAAGGGTAGAATTTTTATTAATGAAAAAAATGATGTTTTTGCACATTTACTGATCGTTGGTGGTGACAGTACTTTTGAGTTCTTTGAAAAGAAATCATTGTTCTTTAAGTTCCATAAATCTAATAAAATATATGCCACTAACCTTGATGGGAAAATTATTCAACGGCGAAATTCCCATGTGACAAGGATGCTTGGCGAATATTCTGTCCCATTTAAACTAAAATTTAACCCTCCACAGATTAATAATGAGACTTTTCCTGATTTAATCACACTGACATCGGTTTTAATATATGAAAATCCTGACTCACTATCTAATGTAGTTACCTCAGTAAAAAACAGGACACCTCTTAAGTATATAAAAAGTACTAGTGATTTTGGCGGGAAAGATTCTTCCAATTTTGAATGTCCTATTTTATGGTATAAAGTTAAATACTCAAAAGATGGTGTTGGATGGGTTCGATATACAGTAAATGAAATAGCCGAATACGATGATGAAAATTGGTAGTGTTCCAATTACCCACTCTTCTCGCAAGTCTATAGCGGCAGGAACTTGTGAGGGTAAATAGCTAAGTTTGTAACTTAGAAAAGTAATTTGCCGTATGGCCGTGCCTACAAGTTACACAATACAGATGGGCTGTATTGTGTACCCTTTGCTGCTGTGGGCTTGACAGATATATACTAACAAGTCGCAGCCACACAGGCTACGCTACAGACTTGCGAGAGCGGGGGAAAGAAGAAGTTAAAAGAGCTGGAAGATACAGTTGTTTCATTGAATGGTTGGATATCTATGTTCGAGTCATCAGTAAAGGATCTGAAAACAGATATTATAATTACAGATACGGGGACAAATACAACTAATCAAGATAAAACAACTGTAACCTACAAGAATAATATCAAAACAATAACAACAAAATAATGCACAACAAGATTGTGAAAAAGGGGTATTATATTTTTTTATACATGTTCATGAGTTGTATAGATAATAATCAAAGGAAACAAGTTTTGGGAAAAGAGGACAAACTCTCTGTTTTTTGCAATACCAATAGCTTCGAACTATATAAATTTAGTCGAAATGATTCGACATTGATGGAGATTCGTTATGGCTCATTAAGTTTATTGATGCCTGTTCATTATGAAGCTGATTTAACAACTTTTTTACTATTGAAAGATTCATCATATAATGAAAAGTATTGCTACGGCAAAGATAGCGTATTATTTTTTGTATTATATGATCCTTCAATCAGTTACTATTCTTTAATTAGAGTTCAAAAAAATGGACAAGAATTATATAGCAATAAATTAATTTTTTCTAATAGAAAAAATTTCTTTTTAAGCGTTGATAGTGAGTGTTTTTATAATTCTAATTTTGATTTAAATGGAAATGGTGAAATAAAGGCTAATTTTGAATGTTACCAATATAAAGACACAGTTCCTACAAAAAAGCTAACTTTTATCGTAAATAGTGATACTTTTTCAATAAATAAATTTCTTTTACCGGATAACGGAGATTCTTCATTAAAAATATTCAATAATATTATTAATATATTAAAATAAGCCTCCCCGCTCTCGCAAGTCTGTAGTTTGGTTTGCAGCGGCAGGGACTTGTGAGGGTAAATAAGTTAAGTTTGTAACTTAGAAATAGTAAATTGCATTATGAGCCGTGTCTACAAGTTACACAATACTGATGGGCTGTATTGTGTAACCTTTGCTACTGTGGGCTGGACAGATATATTCTCACAAGTCGCTGCCGCACAGTTTGCGCTACAGACTTGCGGGAGCGGGGAAATTTAATATATTTATGCTCAAAAGATAATAATTAAATGAAATATAATATTTATTACTGGCCTTTTGATTGGTTTGGATTGTGGAAAGAACATGATGAAGGTTTCGAGAATTATCCAAGTGTCCATGAGTTTGTTGACAGAAGCATAAACAGTAAATATAACAAAACCAGTATTTTAAGTTATTTGAAATCAGGAGAGGTAATGATGTGCACAAGCGCTTTTCAATTTCCAAACCCAATTACAGGTAAAAGGGCGTCGAAAACCGTTTGTTATCGCACTGATGGTAAAAGGATTTGGTTTGATGATATTATTGAGTTAATAGAGAATAACGATCTATGCCTTCCTAATAGTTGGCTGCAAGAAATGATGGAAAATAATTATAGATTTCGTGACCTTACAGACTTGGATATAGATGCGATGACAAGTAAACTCTTTAATGACTTGAAGTCTTTCAAATCGGATAAGGGGTAATGGGTCGTGTTCAAAATTATCAACTTTGTATAAAAAAGTTATGGAAGTCCCGAGAAATCGGGATTTTTTCATTTATACCCGTTTCCAATTACTACCTATCCAACAAGTTCTTTGAAAGCCGTAACCGTCCGCAATATTGGCAAAACCCCGCACCCCCCTGTGCGGTGCGTAACAAAAATAACAGGATAACCGCGTAACCGAATAACACCGTAACAACGATATAAAATTGTCCCATTTTGTCTCACGTGTTTGGGACAGTTTTTTTAAAGTTAATACAATGAAAAACAACGATTTATTATCAAAAACGATTGTCCCGGCTGTCCCAACCAAAGAGTAAAAAACCAGTTTAGGGAATGCGCGAAGGAAAGAAAGGGGACGCTCCGAAGGAAAATATTTAGGGCAAATCGGGGAGCGGTATAAGTGCCAATACCGTAGCTTTGTAGCGCTGCAACATCAGCTTGATGAAAACCGTTATCCCTGAGATTGTTTACTTTTGGCTTTATGCTTAAGATACGAAGTCGAATTTTAATGTAAGAGACTAACTATTTTATTTCGGGGTGACTAAACATTGAATTATGAGCAACAAGAACAAAAACAAATTGGGGATTATGTACAGCACCGACCCCGATTTTGAATACAACGAAGAATCTACGGAGGAAACCAACACTCTGCCCCCACAGCAACAAAGGTTAAGGGTGATGTTGGATAAAAAGAACCGTGCAGGCAAGGCCGTTACGCTGGTAACAGGTTTTGTGGGTACTAACGACGACTTAGAAGCTTTGGGCAAAAAACTGAAAAACCTTTGCGGAAGCGGAGGCAGTGCTAAGGACGCTGAAATACTGGTACAGGGAGACCACCGCGATAAAATACTGAAATGGCTGTTGGACAACGGCTACAGCCAAACCAAAAAAGCGGGTTGATTGTTATTTGATTTAACAATTAACATTTAATGTTTAATGGGATTTTTGATATTGATTAGAGCGTATCGTGATGAATAAACAAGATATTACTGAATTGATTAAGAGCAGGCGCAGCATATTTCCGCGCCAATATAGCGGCGAAAAAATTGCTGACGAAATTGTAGCCGAAATGCTGGAAACGGCCAATTGGGCACCCACCCATAAGTATACTGAACCGTGGAGGTTTAAGGTATTCAGAGGTGAGGCGCTGGAAAAACTGGTAGGATTTCAAAAACAGTTGTACATAGCAAACACACCCGCAGAGGAAATAAAGGATGCCAAACTGAAAGTGTTTGACGAAACCCCGTTGCAAACCAGCCACATTATTGCTATTGTAATGCACCGCAACCCCATAGTACCAGAAATGGAGGAGATTGCCAGCGTGGCAATGGCAGTACAAAACCTATGGCTCACAGTTTCAGCATATGGATATGGCGGGTATTGGAGTACCGGAAACGGCACGTTTAGCGCTGCTATGCACCAATGGCTACAATTGGACGAAAACCACCAACTGATGGGTTTTTTCTACATCGGTGTTCCTGCCGAGCCTTTGCAACAAGGTCGTCGTCGCCCTATGGATGAGAAGGTGCAATGGATGTAATCAATTTTTGATTTGTTGACTTGTTGACTTGTTGATTGAATGTTATTCTGAACGATAGTGGAGAATACTACCCCAATCTGTAAACTGACAAAGAGGGAGAAGATGCTTCCTTCGTCAGCATGACATGGCAGGGGTTTTATATTCCTCCTCCTGAATCCTCCTCTATGAGGAGGACATTGGAGAGCGAACCTACTACATCATTTCTTCGGATATCAAAACTCGCTAATCGTTCAATGTCCCCCGCAGGCGGGGGCAGGGGGTGGATTTAATTTATTATGAATTGTCATTCTGAACGACAGTGAAGAATATTACCCCATCTGTAAAAAGCCTACCCTACTTCTACCACCTTTTCTTTTTTTCCTCTAAACTCAAAAGTATCTCCGGCTTTTTTGTTTAACAGTACTTGCGCCAACGGTGTGGCGGGAGAAAGGGCTACCCATGTTTTCCCATCCACTTTCAGCATACCCGCACTTACGGCAATAAAATAATTTCCACTGCCGGTGATGGCCACACTACCCGGTTGTATGACGGTTTGTTGTGTTTCAGGATTTATGAGTTTTAGTGTAGCCAGCTCTTTCAATGCCTCGTTCAGTTGTTTGGCATTCATATCGCGCACAATCTGCCCCATAGCACGGGCGGTTTCGTACTTATCCCCCATAGAGCTTTTGCCCTCCTCATTCGCTGAGTTTTGGGCATCCTCCATCGCCTTCTTAGCCACCTCAATACGGGTATTCAATGCCTCAAGGCAAAGGTTATATAATTGTTGTTTGATATTAATCATGGAATATTCTTTTGCCGCTAAGACGCAAAGTCACAAAGTTAGTTTCTTTGCGTCTTCGTGTCTTTACAGCAGGGCTTAAAACTCAAATCCCCTCAACCCAAAGTTTAATCGCATTCCCACCATCAGCATACTGCTGGTAGTACTTTGTGCAGCAATATCACTGCTTACGTTGCGATAAATGTAGCGCACATCAAAAAACAGGTTGTGGGCGGGCATATAACTGGCCGTCAACTCACCCCACAAAAGGGTGTTGCCTACCCCCTGCCCAATGGTATTGTTCTCATCGCTATAGCGGGTATCGTAATTTTTGCCCACATCACCCCCAAAATTTCTTCCTGCACTGTCTTTGCCGTATTTGGCATAAATAGCACGGGCAGTAACATTAATGCGGTTGGCAGGCTGGTAGCGCACAATGGCCAACACCTCATTAAAGTTTGCCCCTAGCGGGTGCGCCAACGGCGTGCCCATATTGGTATAGGTTTGCGCGGTATTAAAATGCTGATACGTATAAGGGCGTACACTATTAGCCTCTAACTGAATATCAAGGTGGGGTATAGTAAAGGCGTTGATGTATTTCATCCCTGCCTGCACCCCGAATTTATTCACCCATGAACCCGGATTACTGCGCAATTGTTTGATGTGCAACTCGTCCAATATTACTTGGCTGTAAAAGCTAAGACTGCGGGTGGCATTAAACTTCACATCAAAACCCAACAACGCATTATCACTGCTCACCCCGCCTGTTGATTGCTCAATAGCGCGGTAAAAAATAATCGGGTTCAGGTAATTATAGTCAAAACGTCCGTTACCTGTGGCACTATCGCCCCTGCTAAACACAATGCTCTCAAAAATTCCCACGTTCCAACGGCGACCAAGGTTTACACTCAAATGGTGAAAACTCATAAATTTATCGCGCTTATCACGTTTTGCCAGCGTGGTATTGAAGGCGTTTAACTGCATAAACAAGTTGGTGTAGTTAATGCGCCACACGTTAGTTTTTATCTTTAAAAACAGGTTTTCTTTAGAGAAATCGCTCAACACCAATGAGCGTGCTCCGTTGCCGATAAAATTACGGTCGTGCCCGAATTGGAAATTAATCAACTTGGTAATATCAAACGTAACGTAGCCGCGGGCCTCAAAAAAATCAAACGTGTTGGTATCCGTTTTATAAGGCTTGGTAAGCCCTGCACCCGGAAACACCCCTTCGGCACGGGTACGGTCAGCTAAATACAAGGGGGCTTTTACTTGGTTCTCCGTTAAGTAGGTATAAAACCCGATACGCCTTCCCACTTGTCCGCGCATTTCAGCACCGCGCGTGTTTTGCCATATCATCCGGCTTTCACCGTCCACCTGCTCAGTACCCGAAGTGAAATTCAACACAGGATTTACAAACACGCTAAACTCGTACGCTTTAAAGGCATACAACGCAGCCTTATAGTTATAAAAATACTTTACTATCGGCTTGCCTTTTACCGCCTCATTTTCTTGCACATCGGGATTATCGGCCAGTAAATACGTTAGGTTAAACACATCACGCTTGGTATAGCGTCGGTTGCTGTCGCCCAACAGCTTTTCAGCCATTGCACCTACTTCATAGCGTTGCAAGGGTTTCACCGAGGTGTGCACCCCGCCGTACAGCCAATACTTGCGGGCCGGACTGCCGTTCATTATCTCGAAGCGGTCAATCAAGTGCGAATATTCGCGGTTATTGCTCATCGTGTAGGTTGATTGGGAAATCAACGGGCTTACCGCCAACAGTGCTGAAAAAAGGAGTAAGAAGCGCATGGTGTGCGAAGATAGGGGATTTTTTTGGGGCAAGGTTTATCACACCGGCTATTCCAACTTCAAACAAAACAATAACGTTTATTGATTAAAGAGTCGTTCTTTTAATGAGTTTATCCTATAAGCGGTTGGTTTTATTCCTATCGTCCCGACGAGCATAAAGCCAGCCTCTTTTGTAAAGGTTCGTTTAAAACACATGGGATTAAAATCCCATCTTGATACGATTACCTTCCCGCAAGGGACTTAAGTCCCTTGCGGGAAGGTAATTACAAAAGCGACAGGTTTTAACCTGTCAGGCTACCCGCAATGAAGTTTGATTTTGGCAACCATGTAATCTTTTGTTCATCACTTAAAACCACCCTATTATGGAAAATAAAGTAATACTCACTTTTCCTTGCTCTAAAAAATGGCAGGATATGACTGATGCAGGCGACGGTAAGAAATTTTGCAGCGATTGCAATAAGTGCGTTACCAATCATACCGGACTAAGTAAAGAAGAACTTCACCAAAAACTAAACAATCCTGATGAACAGGTGTGCGGTTTTTATACCGTTGACCAACTTGACAACCTACATCAACAGTATTTCTTTTCGCGGTTTAAAGGCCTTACAGTTTCATTATTAAGCCTATTGGGTGTATTTGCCACTAATGGCATTGCTAATGCCCAAACCCAACAAGAACAGGCTCCCGCAATCCCTGTAAGCGATAGCATCAACCCTGTTGACACTATTAGTTTCCCTGTAGAAATAAGCGGCAGATTGAGGGATAAAGAAACATTGATGGCAGCCTCAGGCATTACCATCCAGATTTTGCAACACGGTAAAGTAATTAAAACTGTGGGGACTGATTACAAGGGGCGTTTTAAGTTTGTATTGACAAAAGAGGAGTTAACCGATACCACCATCACATTGAAAGCTGTATTAGGAGCTAACCCTTTTAACACCGCAGAAGCAATGACGGTGCGCAACGACAGTAAGCTTACCGATGCCTCGTTCGATATTTTGCTTAGTGGCATACCTACTTATCACCTACTTAATAATTATGATGACGCCAACCCGCCTAAATTTAATAATTGGGGGCCGCGGTATATGATCGGTTGTGCTGTATCATTGTTTCAAATGCCTGAACCATTTAACAATACAACCTTGCCCCGTTTAGATTTTGAATAGAACAAAACCACTATAAATTCTAACCATCCGATACAAACAATTTGTAACTTTGGCAATTAGTGAAAAAACTAACCACATTCATTATTGCCCTGTTGCTAACTGCGGTTGCGTTTGGGCAAGCCTCTAAAGACTATACCGTACAAATTAAACTATCGGTACAAAAAAGTCCTTTGCGTTTCACTCTGTTGTGGAACAAAGCAGCAGCGGCTACCCAATACAAGGTGTTCTCAAAAACACCCGATGCCCTTGCATGGACAGAACTTGCAACACTTTCGGCATCAGACACCACCTATACCGATACAACAGTAAAGGCAGGAGTTGCGGTTGAGTACCAAGTAGTGAAGTTTACCCCAAATTACAATGGGTATGGCTATTTGTATGCCGGCGACGGAATTGACGAATACAACTACCGCGGCAAGCTATTATTGATGGTGGATAGTAATTACAGGTTGCCGCTTGCTACAGAGATTAAACTACTGCAAAGCGATTTGCGTGGCGATGGATGGCAGGTAATTACCCGTTATGTAAGCCGAAACTCAACTCCGGTAAAAGCTAAACAACACGTAATTGATTTGTGGCAGCAGGATTCGATAAATTTTAAAGCTGTTTACTTGTTAGGTCATATACCTGTTCCCTATTCTGGTTATGTAGGGCCTGACGGCCACAGCGACCACTACGGTGCTTGGCCTGCTGATTTGTATTACTCGATGGCGGATAACAGTCAATGGACAGACTATGTGTTGAACGTAAAGGTCTCTTCAAGCCCCCGCAACTACAATACCCCCGGCGACGGTAAATTTGATGCAGATGCAATAAACCCCGGAAGTGCCAAACTACACGTGGGTAGGGTGGATATGTATGATATGCCTGTTTTTGGCATGAGTGATACCGCGCTAACCCGCCGCTACCTTGCCAAAGCCCATAATTTTAAACTGAACAAATACCCTATTGTGCTGCGCGGTTTTATTGAAGACGCTATTGGCGGATTTGGCGGTGAAGCTTTTGTGCGCGGCGGCTGGGGCAGTTACTCAGGTATGTTTGGAGACTCTATTCGTGAGGGGGATTTTTTAACCGAGTTAAAGACCCGCCCCTATATGTTTTCAGTAACGGCTGGCTATGGTAGTTATACTACCAGTTCAGGCATCGCTACTTCAACCGATTTTGTAAACGACTCACTTACGGCTCCTTTTACCTCTTCATTCGGCAGTTATTTCGGCGATTGGGACATCACAAACAACCTGTTAAAGGCACACATTGCCTCACGTTCATTGATACTAACTTCTACATGGAGCGGCCGCCCTGTTTACTACCATCACCAAATGGCGTTAGGGCTTCCTGTAGGTTATTGCGCCACGGCATCGGCCAACTCGCCGCGCAACTTATACCACTCATACTATTCAAGCAACGGAGTTACCATGGGTTTAATGGGCGACCCTACTTTGCGATTACACCCCATTACGCCTGCTACTTCGTTATCGGCCACTGAAAGTTGCTCTAATGTATCATTAAACTGGACTGCTTCTACCGATACCGGAATCATGGCTCACCGCATCTACCGTGCTGCCTCTGTTGACGGTAAGTACGAATTAATCGGCCAAACCACTGCCGCAAACTATGTGGATGCTTCGCCCTTATTAGGTAAAAATTATTACATGGTAAAAGCCCTGCGCCTGCAAAAAACTCCTGCCGGAACGTATTACAATACTTCACTAGGAATTATTGACAGTGCTACCTTTTTACCTGCTCCAAAATTAATGTTGACGGTAAACGACAGCGAGCAGTGCGAATTCAACAACACATTTATTATTAAGAAAACCCAACCGCAAGGTTACACCCTCCCATACACCGAACGCTGGTGGATAGACGGGCAGCAAAAAACCTATACCGACTCTTTGGTTGAGAGTTTTGTAGGCGCAGGTTCATTTAATGCAAGCGTAGCAGTTGTTTCAAGCGGTAACTGTTACGACAGCACTGTTTTGCATTTGCTGGTTAATCCCATCCCTCAATCGGGCATTACCTTGGTAAAGGGCGGTTCTTGTACTGATAGTACCAACGTGCAACTGCTTTCACCCGCTACGGGCGTAAGCTATACATGGGCATTTTCTGACGGAGATACTTTGTACACCCAACAAGTGGCTAAAAACTTTGCCGACAGCGGCTGGCAAACGGTACAACTAATTGTTGAAGACCTTTCTACTGGATGTATCAACAACTTTGAAAACCAAACGGTGTATGCCAAGCTGAAACCTGCACCCAAAGCTTCGATACTAATTAATAATGCCGCCCAGTGCTTAAATGGCAACCGCTTTGTAATACGTAATGGCATTGCTGCATACCCTGCACCTTATACCCAAAGCTGGCGCATTGATGGGCAAACGGAGGTGTTTACTGATTCGTTGGTAAAGTTTTTTAATACTTCAGGCACTTACACGTTAAGCTATGCCGTAGGTATTAACGGCTGTTACGACAGCACAACCACTACCTTAACGGTGAATACCAATCCAGCTGCGGGTTTCATTGCACTGTGGGAAGGGCAATGTGCCGATAGTAATCTTTTGAAATTAGCCTCAAATACTTTCACCGATAAGTACACCTGGAAATTCTCTGACGGGGATTCTATAATAACCTCCTTCCCAAATGCACTAAAAACATTTACTGTAGGGGCAGGAAATTACACCGTCAATTTAACTACCGAAAATACTACCACTGGCTGCAAAAGCTCAATTACCCAAAATGTGAGTGTATTGCCCAAACCTGCTCCCGTAAACATTACGGGTAATCCGTTTATACAATTAGGCAGGCCGTTTACATACAAAGCCCAAGGCCAACCTACTTACAACTATACTTGGTCGGTAAGTCAAACCCCTGATTTGTTGCAAGCCAATAAAGACAGTATTACCCTGCGTTGGGATAACACCCTGCTGGCAGCAGTAATAAAACTGGTAGTACGCGATACCAACGGCTGCAAAAGCGATACCTCATATTTTAATGTGTGG
The DNA here is from genome assembly GCA_008933805.1 of Bacteroidota bacterium. NCBI lineage: Bacteria > Pseudomonadati > Bacteroidota > Bacteroidota bacterium. Next base: position 301,287 of record WBUH01000002.1, on the reverse strand, counting down.
ACGATTATTAACAGCACCAACGAGGTGAGCAATAACGCCTTTGAAGTATACCCCATACCTGTAAGCAATGATGTGTTGTACATCAACAACCTTGCAGGTATAGAGGGAACAACCCTTGTTACGGTAATGGATGCGACAGGCAAGACCATCTTTAATAAACAAACAGTATTGCTGCAAGGCGAAAACAAGATGGATGTAAGTAATTTAGCGGCGGGTGTTTATTACATCAGTTTGCAAAACGGTACACAGGTATTCACCCAAAAAATTATTAAACAATAATGAGGCGATTATTAACCCTTGTATTGATGGTGCTTGCTTTTGCCGCTGCAAAAGCTCAATACACTGTATATGTATTTTTGGGTGAAAGTTGCCCCATTTGCCAATACCACACCCTTACTTTAAATACCCTTAGTGCAGAATATGCAGGCAAAGGAGTTACAGTGGTAGGCTTGTTTCCAAACCCTGATTCTGACTCCGCTACTATTGATAGCTTCCGTCGCGAATACCAACTTACTTTTGAACTACGAAAAGATATTGGCCGCCAATACATGAACCGATTAGGGGCTACAATAACCCCGCAAGTATTTGTGGTGAATGAAACCACAGGGATAGTGCACTACAAAGGCCGTATTGACGATAAGTACACTACATTGGGTAAACGCAAAACTACTCCCGCAGTGCCTGACCTAAAAAACGCGCTGGATGCCTTGCTGGCAGGTAAAACCGCTCCCGTAACGGAAACTACCGCTGTAGGCTGTTACATTGATAGTGAATATTAATAGTTTTCTTTGCAGTTATGCACCCACTGCTCGAAGCAGGTCTTAGCCGACATATACAGCTTACCGATGAAGAAAAAGAATTGCTGTGGCAAGCTGTAACCTTACGCAAGTACAGAAAACGGCAATACGTGCTGCAAGCCGGTGATGTTTGCCGTTACGAAAACTTTGTGGTAAGCGGTTGTTTAAGGGCTTATTATATAGACGATGCTGGCACGGAACATATTATCATGTTTGCTGTTGAAGACTGGTGGACATCTGACTTGTTGAGCTTTTTAACCCAAACGCCCTCTAAACTGAATATTGACGCACTGGAAGATTCAGAAGTGTTGCAAATAGAACATTCAGCGCTTGAAGCCTTGTACCTTAAAATACCCAAACTGGAACGGTTTTTCAGGATAATGATGCAAAACGCATACATAGCCCAGCAACAGCGGATTTTGTTCAATATCAGCAAAACCGCTAAAGAACGTTACCTGTACTTTATTGAAAAATACCCCAAATTGGAGCA